>NZ_JACNDE010000042.1:0-57719 GCF_017351415.1 Pseudomonas sp. FW305-25
GCAAGACTTTTTGGTTACTTTTGGGGCGTTTGCCAAAAGTGACCCGCCGTAAGGGCGGAACCATAAGTAGCCGTGACCGCAGAAATGGATATGCACCCCATCCAAGAAATACAGCGCCAGAACGAACGCCATCGCGGGCAAGCCTCGCTCCTACGCGCTACTCGATCCGCCAAATCCGCACCGTGGCATTCTTCAACTCCAACGACCACTCCTCTTGCGACAAACGAAGCCGCCGCAGCGTCTCCCCCATCTGCGTCTCTGCCACATAGTCCTTGGCAATCACCAGAATCAGAAACTTATTCCGAACCCCCTCCATCCGTCGCAACCGATGCAGATCGGCAAACACCGACCAGACCAGAGACTCCCCCGGATCAACCTGCGGAAACCAGAGCCGCCCATCCCCATCCTCTCGCAGCACGGACCGGGTCTCGGCCATCCCCTTGCCCATCAGGCACTTGGGAAACGACACATCTCCCAGGCATTTCACCTCGGCCGCCATGTCGAGATCTTCCGTGTACAGGTCGACTTTCGTACGTCCTCCGGCCTTACCGCTGGTCCAGATATCCGGATAATCGTGCTGCCAGGCATACAGGCTGAGCTCCGCCTGAATCCAGTGCTCCCGACAATCGCTCAGCTCCAGCACCTGCGCCATGCGCTCGCTGATCGCATCAAACGCCCCGAGAAAAACCTCCGGCCATGCAATGGCTGTGTTCATTTTTTTGGACTCCGTTCCTGAAAGGGTCAGGGGGGGCTTTCGCGCTCCCCCAAGCGTGCCTGCCTCTTGCGTATCGGCACCCGCGGCAGCGTCTTGAACCCTGCGCCGCCGCGCCAGCCAGCCCGAGGCAAGACAAAGCCGCCCCTTACCGGGTCCCGCGCAAGCGCAACGCCGACGGCATGAAGTAAGCGTCTTCCGGCACGGGCTGGGCAAAGTCCACGGTCTGCGCTTCCTCGTTATCCAGGTTCTGCACGTAGTAACGGCGCGCCTGCAGATCATGGAACACGTCCAGCGCGCTCCAGGTCGTCGGCAGGTCATAGAAGTTCTTCAGATAGGCCATCGACACCCGCCACAGATCCCCGCGGCCATCGTATTGGTCCACCACCGCCGCACCCCAGCTGTCCTCGTCGAGAAACAGCACTCGCTTGGAATAGATGTGCCGGGCATTGGGCTTCAAGGTGCCTTCCACCACCCACACCCGATGCAACTCATAACGGCTGTACTGCGGGTTGAGATGCCCGGCCTTGAGCAAATCGGCGTACTTCACCGCCGGGCTGGACACCTTGTAGTTGTTGTACGGAATGTAGATTTCCCGCTTGCCCAGCAGCTTCCAGTCGTAGCGGTCGGGCGAGCCGTTGAACATGTCGGTGTCGTCGGCCGTGCGCAAACCGTCGGACGCCGCGATCGGCGTGTCGTACGCCAGGTTCGGCGCACGCCGCACCCGACGCTGGCCGGCGTCGTAGATCCAGGCCTGGCGGGCCTCCTTGATCTGGTCCAGGGTCTCATGCACCAGGGCGGCGCCACCGGCCAGGCGCGCCGGGCTTTTCACGAAGGCCAGGTAATAGAACAGGACGTTCTTCAAACCGGCGAATTGCCCGTCCTTGCGGTAGTAGTTGAACAGCCCTTCCTGCTGCGAGGTCACCAGCGCGAAGCTGCCATTGCGCTGCACCGGCGCCTCGGAAGCGCGGCGTACCACATAGGTGCCGCGGTAGCGTGTGATGTGGTTCCACAACGCCTCGACCCCGCTTTTCGGGATCGGGAACGGCACCCCGCCGTAGGCGTCGGCAAAGCCGTTGCCACCGTCGAGCAGCTTGGCGCTGGTGGCGTTCCTGTAAGTGTTGTCATACACCCATTGCGGCGCCGAGCCGGAGCGGCGGCTCTTGTACACCGGCATCTGGAAGGTGTCCGGGTAGTTGTTGAACAGGGCGATTTCACCGGCGGTGAGGTTGGCCTTGTACTGTTCCAGGTTGGCCTTGGTGATGGTGAACAACGGCGTGTCGCCGGCGAACGGGTCGACATGGTGCTTGCCGGATTGATAGCCCTGGGGCGCCTGGGTGATGCCGCCATCCCAGGCTGGAATGGTGCCGGCCGCGTTGCCGGCACGCTCGGCGCCCAGCGGCGTCAGCTTGCCCTTGAGTGTTTGCGCCTCATCGCCGTTCGCTGCCAGGGCGCTGGCGGCGGCCACGCCCAGGGCCAGCGCCAGGCCGGCGTGGATCAATCGGTGCTTGTGCAACATGGATGCTCTCCGAAGCGGCTCGACAGGTGCCGCAGGCTGATGGCTCACAGGAAGTACTTGAGGTTGAAACCGATGTTGTCGCGGTCACGCACGCCGTTGTTCTGGCCACCGCCGAAAAACTCGGTGTACTGCAACTCGGCTTCCAGCTTGTTCTGGTAGTTGGCCTTGACCCCCAGGGTGTAGGCCTTGCGTCCCTCGATGAAGTTGCCGGCCTGGTAGGAGTTGCCCTCGAAGTCGTCCTTGTAGACCACGTAGGGCGACACGTTGACCCCGGCGTACACGTCGTTCCAGGTGCCGTTGAACATCAGCGTGTAGCTGTAGGCGTTGCGGTTGACCTGATCGTCGCGCTCGCCCCCGGAGACGTAGGAAAAGTTGCCGGTGCCGGCGTAATAGCGGGTGCTGCCGTCATGGGCCGTGTATTTCAGGCTGCTGCCGCGCAGGTGTTCGGAGGCCAGTTCGAACACCCCGAACAACGAGTCGAACGACAGGCTTGGGCCGAAGTTGTAGATGCTGCCCAGGGAGGCGTTGAAGGCTTCGATCCGTTCGGCGTTATTGATCTCGCTGTCGAGCCGGACCATTTGCCCGCCGACATTCACGGTCCGGCCGGCCGCCGCGGCCGCCGCGCCATTGGCCAGGTCGCCGACCAGGTCGTTGGTGGCCGCGATGCCGATCGGCAGGTTCGGCCGGTAAGCCAGTTCGCCGAACACCGACGCCGGCCCCAGGGTGGTGTTGAAACTGAAGCCATACATGCGGATGTCTTCGGCGTACCGGCGGTGAGCCTGGATATTGCCCATCACGTCGGCCGTGGCCAGGCCGTTGGCCAGCGCCTCGGCCTGGCTGCCGGCCACCGGGCGCAGCAGATTGGTCAGGGCGTCCATGTCGACACCCTGGTACCCGCCCAGGTCGGCGGCAATGGTGGGCTCCTTGGCGTGATAGTTGACCAGATACAGGCCGAACTCGGTGCTGTTGAGCGACTCGGCCATGTAGCGAAAGGCGAAGCCGTATTGGCCGTCGTTGCGCGCATTGATGTCCTTGCCCACCGAGGCCACCTTGAGGGTGTTGCCGAATGCCGGGGTGATGCCGTTGGCGTACAGGCCGGTGCTGCGCAGCACGTTGCCCAGCACCGGGTTGTTGCCCAGGGACTCATACAGCCCGATGACGTTGCCGAAGCCCGGCACCGGGCTGTCCAGCGCGGTGCCGCTGAAGTTGTTGTAGGCCGTGCGGCCGCCGTCGGCGAACAGATCGGTCTGTGAGTAGAAGGTGCCGACCGGGTCGATGCGCGTCTCCTTCCAGTTCCACTGGTAGAAGCTTTCCAGGGTCAGGTTGTCGCTCAGGCCGATGTTGAAACTGATGGCCTCCACCGGCATCAGCACTTCCTTGACCTCGGCGCCGGGCAGACGGTACTTGGCGGCGTCCACCGGGTTGGTGGTGTTGACCCCGCCGCGATAGAAAATCCCCTCGCCCCAGTTGAACACCTGGCGCCCGAGCCGCACCGACAGCGGCATCTGCGCCACATCCCAGTTGCCGTAGACATAGGCGTCGAGCATCTCCACGCGGCTGCCGGCGATGTCGCGGGTCTGGCTGCTGAAGTGATCGTCCCGGGGGTTGCTCTGGCTCGGCTGCGAGGGCTGGTTGTTTTTGTAGTAGTCGTTGCGCTTGTCCATGATCTGGGTGTCATAGAACGCCGTGCCGCGCACGAACATGCCGTAGTTCTGGTAGTTGGCCTCCAGCTCCGAAGTGATCTTGTAGACTTCCGAAGCCAGCCCGGTGTCGAAATTGCGATTGCCGTCGTTGGTGTTGACGTCATCGTTGCTCTTGTCCCGCCCCTGGACCCGCCACAGGCGGCCGTAGGACAAGGTGCTGTCGAACGAGCCGGTGACCTGGTTGTCCAGCACGCTGAACTCCATGGCCTGCACCGCATCGACCGCGCACCATTGCAACACGCCCAGCAGCCCGACCCCGGCATAGCTGGGTGCCGCGTACCATTTGCCCGGTGCTCCCGGGTGCCGACTCCACACGCTGATCGCCATCGCTTGCATCCCCCTGACTGACTCTTGTTATTTTTCTGTCCGCTTGCGCTGCACTACTCGGTGCCCGGCCCGGCATCTGCCTCGATCCCGGCGCGCACAAAATTGCGGCTGTGGGCGCCCAGGTTCCGGATCAGTTGCAACAGTTGCCCGTTCAGCGCCCCATGCTCATGAGGTTCCCGGGCCAGCGCGTTGCCGGCGCTGAAGCTCTGGTTGGCTGCCGGGGTCTGCAGCCACTGGCCGATGGCCTCGTCGAAGGCCGCGGCCTGGGCGCTGGATTCGGCGCTGATCACCTCGCGCGGGTAGTCCACCGAATAGGGCGGGTAGCTCGCGTCCCGCTCGGTGTCGGCATAGGCCGCCAGCATCGGGTGCGGCTGCCCGGCCAGCAGCAGGCCGTGCAGCCAGTTGAACTGGTATTTCTCCACTTCCGTGTGGCGGGTGGCCGCGCGTTCGATCGCGGCTTTCTTGTCCGCGCCATAACCGGCCAGGGCCTTGCTCTCCATCAGCAGCATGTCGGCCAGGTCGACGCCCGGCAGCGCCGTGGCGTGATAGGGCTGGGTCAGGTCCTGGATGTAATGCAGGCCCCAGCCGAGAAAGCGGTAACCCCAATAGGGATGCCCCTTGGCGAAGGCGAAGCGCGCCAGGTCGAGAAACTGATAGGCCCGCCAGTGCGGCCAGTTGCGTTGCAAGAACGGCGCGGCGGCATACACCACCGGGTTTTCGTGGAAGAACCCCATGTGGAACGGCGCCTGGGAGCTGTACTGGAACCGCGCATCGCCAAAGGGCTGCGGGCCGAAGCCATAGCGCGCGCCGACATCGCCGGGGTTGTCGCTGAACAGGTTGATGTCGTGGCCGTAGTCCGGCTCGTCGGCGGCACTGGCCAGCACCGCCAGCGGCGCGGCGCGCTCGGCGGGAGCCAGGGCAATGAAGCGCTGGATGTTCCAGGGCGAAAGGGTTTGCTCGACCATCACCTGGTCCGCCGCCAGGTGCTGGCGCCGGGGCTGGTCTTGCCCGGCCATCGGCTGGATCGCCAGCGCCAGGTGGATCTTCGGGTTGAGCCGCAGCGCCTGGAGGAATGCCTGGCGCGGATTGTCCCCCGGCTGCTCGCCCAGCTTCAGCTCGTCCGGGCGCGGCGGATAATGCGCGAAGTGTTCACGGGCAAACTGCTCCTGCCGCTCGAGCAGGACCACCAGCCCCGCATGCTCCTGCACGAGGAACGGCTCCAGGGCTTCGACCTCGACTTCGGGCGCGTCACGCAGTTGCGGCAACGCCTGCAGGGCCAGGTAGCTGCCCACGGTGTGGTTGGACCAGGCCTGGGCATCGGGCGCCATCGCGCAGGTTCCCCACGCCAGCCCCCACCACAGCGCTACAGACAACTTCATCGGCTTTTCGCTCTTATTGGATCAATCGGCAGTGGGGATCGAGCCTAACAACCGACCCCGGGCCTGACACTGTCCAATCTGGCCAAAAAAACTCTCCGATAGCGCCACGCCGTTGCCCGCGAACCCACGCAGCCGCCAACGCCGCGCGCCGGCAAACCCGGGCGCGACAACCGCTGGCGTGCGGCCGGGTTCAGGCCGGGTAACCGGTGATCTCGCGGATGCTGCGGTACAGCGGGCTGAGCTGGCGGTACATGCGCACATACACCTCGCGGTACAGCCGCTGATAGAGCTGCTGCGCCTGGGGTTGCGGCTGGAAGACCTCGGCGACGCGGGTCATGCCGGCGATGGCCGTGGGGAAATCCGGGTACAGCCCCAGCCCGACCGCACAGGCAATCGCCGCGCCGAGCCCGGAGGCTTCGTACACATGCGGACGCTCGGCGGGCAGGCCGAAAATGTCCGCCGTCAATTGCATGGCCGCGTCGCTCTGAGAACCGCCGCCGGCCACCCGCAAGCAGGTAATCGGGGTGCGGGTGCGCTGCTCGATGCGTTCCTTGCCCTGGCGCAGGGCGTAGGCCAGGCCCTCGAGAATCGCCCGGTAGATATGCGCCCGGGTGTGCACATCGCCAAAGCCGATCATCGCGCCCTTGGCCTCGACGCCCGGCTCGCGGATTCCGGGCGACCAGTAAGGTTGCAGCATCAGCCCCATGGAGCCGGGCGGCACCGCGTTGACCAACGCATCGAACAACACCTCCGGCTCCAGCCCCTGCTCGCGGGCCTGCTGCATTTCCCGCAGGCCGAACTCCTGCTTGAACCAGCTGACCATCCAGTAGCCGCGATAGATCATCACTTCGCAGTTGTAATGGTCGGGCATCGCCGAGGGGTAAGGCGGGATCAGCGGGATGATTTCCCGGTAGCGGGACCGGGTGGTGGTGATGGTCGCCGTGGTGCCGTAGGACAGGCAGGCAGTGCTGCTGTCCTGCACCCCCGAACCCAGCACTTCACAGGCCTTGTCGGCCCCCGCGGCAATCAGCGGCAGGCCTTCGGGAATCCCGGTCAACTGGCTGGCCGCGGCGCTGATATGCCCCAGGACCTCGCCCGGTTTGCGCAGGCTCGGCAGTTGCTCGGGGCGCACCGCCAGGGCCTGCCATTTCCAGTCACGGGGCGCGGCCCAGCGCAGGCGCTTGTAGTCGAAGGGCAAAAAGGCCACGCAACAGCCGACCGAGTCGACAAAGTTCCCGGTCAGCCGATGGGTGAGAAAGCCCGACAGCAGCAACAGCTTGTCGGTGGCCGCCCAGACGTCGGGCTGGTGCCGGGCGATCCAGTTGACCTCGGCCTGGGCGCGAAAGTAATCCACCGTGGCCTGGGCCCCGATCAGCTTGAACAGCCAGCTCCAGGGGCCCTTGATGTCGCCCTCGACTTCGGTCTGGCGCTGGTCGAGCCAGAGGATCGCCGGACGCAAGGGCTTGCCGTCGGCATCGACGTTGATCAGGGTGCCGCGCTGGGTCGTCAGCGACACACCGCGGATCTGCCGGCGATCGATGCCGGTCTGCTGCCACAACTGCTGGCAGGCCTCGCCGAGTTTGCGCCAGTAGTAATCGGGGTCCTGTTCGGCCCAGCCGGGCTGGCTGGAATAGTAGGCCTGCAACTCGACCTTGCCCTTGCCCAGCAGGTTGCCTTGCAGGTCGAACAACAGGGCCCGCACGCTCTGGGTGCCATTGTCGATCGCCAGCAGATAGGGCTTGTCGTTGTTCATGGATGGCTCTTGGGTAGGCTTCTATAGGCAACCTCGGGCAGGCTGTGATAACGCAGCCACAGGTCGTGATAACGCTGTTGTTCCTGTTCCCAGCGCGCGTCGTCCCAACCGAGCAGGGGCTGGCACAGGGCGCGGATCGCCGGCAGTTCGGCCGCCGCGCCGTTGGCCAGCAACAGGCCCAGGCGGGTGCGGCGCAGCAGCAGGTCGTCCAGGTGCAGGACCATCTCGCTTTGGGCGGCAAACGCCAGCTCGGCCCACAAGGTGTCGCTGCTGCCGACGCAAGCGCATCCCAGCTGCGCCAGCCATTGCGCCAGTCGCGGCAGGTCGCGCCCATGGCGCCCGGCCAGGCGGCGCAGCTGGCCGCTGCTCAGGCCCGCGACCTCCACCGCCGGCACGGCCGCGAACACCGCCACGTCGGCAGCGTCCAGAGGGCGTCCGAGCATCGCCGCACAGGCCTGCAACACCTCGATGGCCTGGGTACGAAAGGTGGTCAGCTTGCCGCCGGCCAGGGTCACGCAGCCCGGCTCGCACCACAGCGCATGCTCGCGGGTTTCATTGGAAGGCTTGCCCGCCGCGTCGGCGCTGCCCACCACCGGGCGCACACCGGACCAGGTCGACAGCACATCGGCGGCGCCGATGCGCGCCTCGGGAAATTGCTGCTCGCAGGCCGCCAGCAGATAGGCCAGCTCCTCGGCACTGATGCGCGCGCTCTGGTCGAGGTCTTCGCGGTGATCGAGGTCGGTGGTGCCGACCACGGTGGCGCCTTCCCAGGGAAACACGAACACCGGGCGCCGATCGCTGTCATGCAGGAAGCTGAATGCCTGGGCCACCGGCAGGCGCCAGCCGGGCAGCAACAGGTGGCTGCCGCGCAGGGGCCGCAAGTGGCGGTTCTCGCCAGGCGGCGCAAAACGCCCGGCCCAGGCCCCGCTCGCCACCGCCAGCACCGCGCAACGCAGGGTCAGCGACTGGCCGCTTTCCACGTCCTCGACCGACACTCCGCACACTCGCCCGTGCTCGCGCAGCACCTGCTGCACGCGCAGGCCATTGAACGCCTGGGCGCCATCGGCCCGCGCCTCGGCCAGCACCCGCATCACCAGCCGGGCATCGTCGGTCAGGGCATCGAGAAAACACGAGCCGCCCAGCAAGCCTTCGGCCTTGATGCCGGGCGCCAGGTAACGCATCTGCTCGACGTCGTGGAAACAATGGTTGCGCCGCCCGGCCAGGGCGTCGTACACCGCCAGCAGGCCACCGAACACCCGCGGCCCGGGAAACACACCGCGATAGTGCGGCATCAGAAAGCTCATGGGCTCCACCAGCCCGGGCGCTTCGTCGAGCAGGCGCTGGCGTTCGCGCACCGAATCGCGGGTCAGGCGCCATTGGCCCTTGGCGATGTAGCGCAGGCCGCCATGGACCATTTTCGAGGAGCGGCTGGAAGTGCCCCAGGCAAAATCGCGCTGTTCCAGCAGCAGGCAGCGCCAGCCACGCCGCGCCGCCTCACGCAGGATCCCGGCCCCGCTGATGCCGCCGCCGATCACGATCAGGTCCCAGCTCTGGCCCGCCAGGGTCGGCAGCTGTGCCTGGCGCCATTGGGCATTCCAATCCGAGCTCATGGGCCTTACTCCTCCAGCAGGGTGCCGGGGTTGAGACGCCCGGCAGGGTCGAAGTGCCGGCTGAGGCTGCGCAGGGCGGCGATCGCCAGTTCGCCTTTTTCGTGCGGCAGGTAGGGTGCGTGGTCCTTGCCCACGCCGTGCTGGTGGCTGATGGTGCCGCCGTGCTCGACGATGGTCTGGCTGGCCGCATGCTTGAGCGCCTTCCAGCGGGCCAGGGTGGCCGGATAATCCGCGGCCGGACGGAACACGTAGCTGGTGTAGATGCTCGAGCCTTCGCCGTAGACATGCGACAGGTGGGTGAAGACATGGACCTGTTCGCCTTCGGCCGCCAGGCAATCGCGCAGGCTGGCCTCGATGCGCTGCAACAGGTTGTCGACATTGCTCCAGTCGGTGGCGGTCTCCAGGGTGTCGACCACATAGCCGGCATGCCAGAGGCTCTCGCGCAGGTAGGGAAAACGAAAGCGGTTATGCGCCCACTTGTTGCCCAGCAAGGTGCCGGTGAACACCCCGCCGAAGGCTTTCAGGTGCTGCCTGGCCTGGCGCAGGGACAGGGCGTTCTGCTGGCGGTTGCCGGTCACGCCGAAGGTCAGCAGGCACTTGCCCTGCCCCGCCCCGCGCAGCTTCAGGTATTTCTCCAGCCAGGCGATCTGCCGCGGATGGCCGGCCAGGGCCAGCTGGGTCTCGGTTTCCACCGCGTTCGACAGCCGCAGCATGGACAGCGGCACCCGGGCCTGGGCCAGTTGGCGGATGGCCTGCAGCGCCTTGGGCCAGTCCGGCAGGAACACGCCGTAGAAGCGCTCGTCCTCGACCAGCGCGCTGACCCGCACCTTGACCGAAGAAATGATCCCGAAGCGCCCCTCGCAGCCCAGCACCACCTCGCGCAGGTCCGGCCCCGCGGCCGACGCCGGGAACGCGGGAATCTGCAAGGGGCCGGCGAAGGTTTCCAGGGTGCCGCCGGCGAACAACTGCTCGATGCGCCCGTAGCGCAGGGACTGCTGGCCGCTGGAGCGGCTGGCGACCCAACCGCCCAGGGTCGACAGCTCCCAGGACTGCGGGAAGTGCCCCAGGGTGTAGCCGCGGGCGCGCAGTTGGCTTTCCACCTGCGGGCCGCTGGCGCCGGGGCCGAAGGTGGCGATCAGGCTGCTTTCGTCCAGCTCCAGCAGGCGATTCATCCGCGCCATGGACACGGTCAGTACCGGCCGCGTCGAAACGGGCGGGTTGATGTGGCCGGCCACCGAGGTGCCGCCGCCGTAGGGGATCAGGCACAGGTCCTGCTGTTCGGCCAGGGCCAGCAGCTGGCGAACCTGCTCGGCGCTATCGGGAAAGGCCACGCCGTCCGGGTAGCGCTCCAGCGTGCCTTCGCGCAGGGCCAGCCAGTCCGGCAGGCTCTGGCCGCGGGCATGCAGCAGCCGGTCATGGGCCTCGATGCTGTACAGCGCATGGGGCATCAGGCGCGACGGCGGCACCCGGGCCAACGCGGTTTCCAGCGAAGCATCCGCCAGCCGGCTCCCCGCGCCGATACGCTGCGCAAGAAACCCCGCGCCCTGGGCGGGCAATTCGACCACCGTGCTTTGTTCGCCCCAGCCGTTCCAGCGTCGCATGCCTGTGCCCCTTGTGTCGTGCTTGTAAGTGTTGGTTTTCAAGGCCCCCATACTAGTTCGCGGCGCACGGGTGTCACGGTCGCATCAGGCCAGTTCGAGTAGCCAATTGGGTCAGCCGGGGACAAGGGGCCCGAAGCATTTACTTTAGTCCCGCTTTCAAATTACCTTTCAGGGCGCCGACGCCTGCTGGAACAGCCTCCCACTCGGTTCCCGCGCGCGTCCATCCACGTCCCGGCGCCAGGAAACCCACCATGCACAGCCTCGGCTACACCTCGGTCCCACCGCTGCTCAAGTACCTGCGCTATGCCGAGCAGCTGGGTATCGCCATTGAACCTGCGCTGGCGGCCGCGGGCTTGCAGGACGGGCAATTGAGCGACAACAGCCTGCGCCTGCCCGGCGAGGCCCATGAGCGTTTGCTGGACTATTTCTGCGAGCATTCGGCAGACCCGTTGTTCGGGCTCAACTCGGCGCGGTTCGTGCTGCCCAACTCGTGGAACGTACTGGGCTACATCACCATGAACTGCGCGACCCTGGGCGACGCGATGAACCGGATCATGCCGTTCGAGAAGCTGGTGGGCGACATGGGCGTCAGCCGCGCCGAGCAGGTCGACGGGCAAATCCACTTGACCTGGAGCTGCCGCCACCAGCGCCCCACCTCGCGCCGGCACATGGTGGAGAACGTGCTGGCGTCGTGGCTGCTGTACGCACAGTGGATCGCCGATACCCGGTTGAGCCCCATCGCCGTGTGGTTCGAGCATTCGCTGCCGGCGGGGGCCGAGCTGGCCCAGTACGAGGCATTTTTCGGCAGCCCGGTGCTGTTCGACCAAGCCTATTCGGCGCTGATCGCGCCTGCGCAATACATGCAGTTGCCCCTGCGCCAGGCCGATGCCCAGTTGCTGCGTACCCTGGAGGAACATGCCCTGGGCCTGATGGCCTCGCTAAGCGATGCGCCGCTGCCGCAGCAGGTGAAAAACGTTCTGCGCCAGTTGCTCAAGGAAGGCCTGCCACGCAAGGAGCAGGTGGCGAAACAACTGGCCACCTCCGTGCGCACCCTGCAGCGCCAGCTGCAACAGGCCGGCACCGGCTACCAGCAGATTCTCGATGACCTGCGCCAGGAGCTCGCCGAGCATTACCTGCTGCACAGCGATCTGGCGATTCACGATATTTCCCAATACCTGGGCTTTACCGAACAGCGCTCCTTTCACCGCACCTTCAAAAGCCGCACCGGCATGACCCCGGGAGAATTCCGGCAGACCCAACGGACCCGCTAGCCACGCCATCCCTGTAGGAGCCAGCTTGCTGGCGATCCAGGCGGCGTGGTGCATCAGGCAGGACGCCATCGCGAGCAAGCTCGCTCCTACACAGGGACGTGGTGCATCAGATGCACCGATCGGGCTCAGACGCTGATGGCGTTGGTAAACACCAGCCGATTGCCGAACGGATCGAGCACCGTCAGGTCCTGGCTACCCCAGGGCATGGCCTGGATCTGTGGGTGGGCGAAGCGGTAATCCTTGGCCAGCAACTGCTGCTGGAAGGCTTCCAGCTCGTCGGTCTCGATGCGCAACGCAGAGCCCGGCGTGCTGTCGCCATGGTGCTCCGACAGGTGCAGCACGCACTCCCCACGCGACACCTGCATATACAGCGGGAAGTTGTCTTCGAAGCGGTGCTGCCAGTCGAGCGTGAAGCCCAGGAAGTCGATATAAAACTCCCGCGCCTTGGCCTCGTCGAAGATCCGCAGGATGGGGGTGGTTTTGCCAAAGCTCATTGCGCGACTCCCTGATGAAAGATGTCCACGGTATAGCAGGTGGATGTCAGCACTTCGGCTAGGCCAAGGCTTTCTTTAATATCATCAGGCCATCATTGTGACGACGTTCACCTATTCGACGCCGCACGCCTTCAGCCGTTGAACCCTTCACGCAAATCCCCTTGCCGCGCCAGGAAGCGCCCATGCCGGCGGCCATTGGCCTGGCCTTCGGCATAGCTGCGCACGCCGTTGACCCACACGCCGTCGATCCCCTCGGCCGCCTGTTGCGGGCTTTTGAAGTCGGCCACATCACGGACCCGCGCCGGGTCGAACAGCACCAGGTCGGCCCAGTGCCCTTCGCGGATTTCGCCACGCTGCTTGAGGCCGAAACGCGCCGCCGACAGCCCGGTCATCTTGTGCACCGCGGTGTGCAGCGGGAACAGGCCGAGGTCGCGGCTGAAGTGCCCGAGTACCCGTGGAAAGGCGCCCCACAGCCGTGGATGGGGAAACGGGTCTTCCGGCAGGCCGTCGGAACCGATCATCGACAGCGGGTGGGCAAGGATGCGCCGCACATCGGCCTCGTCCATGCCGTAGTACACCGCGCCGGCCGGTTGCAGGCGCCGCGCGGCGTCCAGCAGGGTCGTGCCCCACTCGGCGGCGATGTCCATCAGGTCGCGGCCACCCAGTTCCGGGTGCGGGGTGGACCAGGTGATGGTGATGCGAAAAGCGTCGGTGACCTGCTTGAGGTCGAGGGTCGAGGAACTGGCCGCGTAGGGGTAGCAGTCGCAGCCCACCGGATGGTCCTTCGCCGCCTGCTCCAGGGACGCCAGCAACTGTGGGCTGCGGCCCCAATTGCCCGCCCCCGCGCATTTGAGGTGGGAAATGATCACCGGCGCCTTGGCCTGGCGGCCGATCAGGAACGCCTCGTCCATGGCCTCCAGCACCGGCTCGAATTCGCTGCGCAGGTGGGTGGTGTACACCGCGCCGAAGGCGCTCAGTTCCGCGGCCAGTTGCAGCACCTCGTCGGTCTCGGCCGAGAAGGCGCTGGCGTAGGCCAGGCCTGTGGATAAGCCGAGGGCACCGTCTTCCAGGCTGGCCCGCAACTGCTCGCGCATGGCGGCGATTTCCTCGGCCGTGGCGGTGCGATACAGGTCGTCCAGGTGGTTGCTGCGCAGCGCCGTGTGGCCGATCAACGCCGCCACATTGACCGCCGGCTGCGCGGCGACCACGGCGTCGCGGTAGTCGCGAAAACGCGGGTAGACGAAGGCCGCCTGGCTGCCCAGCAGGTTCATCGGGTCCGGTGGCTCGCCGCGCAAACTCACCGGCGAGGCACTGATACCGCAGTTGCCGACGATCACCGTGGTCACGCCCTGGCTGAGCTTGGGCAGCATCTGCGGCTGGCGGATCACCACGGTGTCGTCGTGGGTGTGCACGTCGATAAAACCGGGGGCCAGCACCCGCCCGGCGGCGTCGATTTCTTCGCTGGCGCGGGCGCCTTGCAGGTCGCCGATGCGGGCGATGCGGCCCTCGAGCAGGGCGACATCGGCGGGGTAAGCCGGGCGGTCGCTGCCGTCGATCACCAGGGCGTTGCGGATCAGGGTGTCGTAAAGCATGTCAGTCTCCCAGCGGCAGGCAATCGTCGCCGCCGCGGTAATCGTCCAGGGCCAGCTTGATCCGGCGCAGGCGTTCCTGGTTGTCTTCGGGCAGGGCCAGCGCCAGCTCGGTGGCCAGCACATCGATGGCCAACAGCATGCCGTAGCGCGCGGCCGTGGGTTTGTAGATGAAGGAGGTCTCGGCGCTCTGCAGCGGCAGCAGCACATCCGCCAGCTCCGCCAACGGCGAGTCGGCCAGGGTGATGGCGAGCACGCTGGCGCCGTAGCTGCGGGCCAGCTCGACGGTCTCCAGCAATTCGGGGGTGATGCCGGTCAGGGAGCAGGCGATCAGCGCGTGTTGCGGGCCCAGGGCCGCGGCGGTCACCCGCATCATCACCGGGTCGTGGCAGGCGGCGATGGGGTAACCGAGGCGCACCAGGCGCACCTGCAATTCGTCGCTGCACAAGGTGGAACAGCCGCCCATGCCGAAGGCGTGAATCATCTGCGCCTTGCCCAGCAAGCGCATCGCATCCCTGAAGCGCGACTCGTCGAACCCCGCCAGGTGCTGGTGCAGGGTCGACTCGATGTCACCGACGATCTGCCGGTAGAAACCCGACTGCTCCGGGGTACCCGCCGGGTCGAGAAAGCGGCTGCCGACACCGCTGGCCTGGGCCAGTTGCAGGCGCAGGTCGCGCAGGTCGCGACAGCCCACGCTGCGGGCAAAACGCGACAGGGTGGCGGCGCTGACTTCCGCCTGCTGCGCCAGCTGTTCCAGGCTGGCCGAGGCGGCGAAGCCGACGTCATCCAGCATCAAGCGCGCGATGCGGCCTTCGCCGGCGCTGAAGGAGTCCTGGCGGGAACGGATCTGGTAGAGGATGTCCATGGACGGCACCTGGGCTCAAAGCAATTGGGCAAGACCGGCGGTCAGGGCGAAGGCGACCACCGAGATCAGGGTCTCCAGCACCGTCCAGGTCTTGAAGGTCTGGGTCACGGTCATATTGAAGTATTCCTTGATCAGCCAAAAGCCGCCGTCGTTGACGTGGGAGAAGATCACCGAGCCGGCGCCGGTGGCCAGCACCAGCAGTTCCGGGTGCGGATACCCCAGGCCGATGGCCACCGGCGCCACCACGCCCGAGGCGGTGGTCATGGCCACGGTGGCCGAGCCGGTGGCGATGCGCATCAGCGCGGCGAACAGCCAGCCCATCAGCAGCGGCGACAGCTGGAATTCATGGGCCAGGCCGACGATCTGGTCGGTGACCCCGGCGTCCACCAGGATCCGGTTCAGGCCGCCGCCGGCGCCCACCAGCAGGGTGATGCTGGCGGTCGGCGCCAGGCATTCGTTGGTGAACCTGAGGATCGATTCGCGGTTGAAGCCCTGGGCCAGGCCGAGGGTCCAGAAGCTCAGCAGGGTCGCCAGCAACAGGGCGATCACCGAGTTGCCGATAAACAGCAGGAACTGGTTGAGGCCGCTGCCCGGGGTGGAGATCAGGTTGGCCCAGCCGCCGATCAGCATCAGCACCACCGGCAACAGGATGGTGGCCATGGTGATCGAAAAACTGGGCAGGCGGGTGCGCGGCTCACGCTCGATGAACTGGCGCGCCAGCGGGTTTTCCGCCGGCAGTTGGATGCGCGGCACGATGAACTTGGCGTACAGGGGGCCGGCGATGATCGCCGTGGGAATGCCGATCAGGATCGCGTACAGCAGGGTCTGCCCCACCGGCGCCTGATAGGCCTGCACCGCCAGCATCGCCGCCGGGTGCGGCGGCACCAGGGCATGCACCACCGACAGGCCGGCGACCATCGGCAGGCCGACCATCAGGATCGACACACCGACACGCTTCGCCACGGTGAAGGCGATCGGCACCAGCAACACGAAACCGACCTCGAAGAACAGCGGCAGGCCCACCAGGAAGGCGATGCAGACCATCGCCCAGTGCGCGTTGCGCTCGCCGAAACGGTCGATCAGGGTCCGCGCCACCTGCTCCGCGCCGCCGGACTCGGCCATCATCTTGCCGAGCATGGTGCCCAGGGCCACCACCAGGGCGATGTGCCCGAGGGTCTTGCCGACACCCGCCTCGTAGGCCCCGACCACGCCGGACGGCGGCATCCCGGCCATCAACGCCAGGCCCACCGAGACCAGGGTGATGACAATGAACGGATTGATCCGGTAACGCGCGATCAGGACGATCAGCGCGATGATGGCGATGGCGGCATAGCCCAGCAGCCAGTAGCCCGATGCAGGTGTCATGCGGTACTCCTCGAAAAAGGGTCACGTCGAATGCTTATGAAACTCATAAATCATTTTGCGACCGGATTTTCAAACCACACGAAAGTAACTTTCGCACAGAGACACGCTTTGTCGCGGACAGATAAGTCGTGTCGCGAATAATGAAAATCGGCGAGGGGTATTTTCATCCGCTGTAGCGCAAGGAGCAGAACCCCGTAGCCAGTGGCCACGGGGAGGAATGGCTTTCTGTAGGAGCGAGCTTGCTCGCGATCAAGACCACGCGGTGGGTCAGGCAGGACGCCATCGCGAGCAAGCTCGCTCCTACAGGTGCAGGTTATTTGACGACTTTGCCCACACCACGCCCGCGTGGGTCGGAGGCCGTTTCCAGTTGGCTGCCGGTGACCCGGATCGCTTGGATATCGCCCATCTCCCAGCCCTGGTCTTCCAGGGTGTAGCCCAGGGCTTTCAGCTCGTCGGCGACCTTGCCGGTGAGTGGTGCGTAGGCGTCGTAGTAGATGGTGTCCTTGGGCAGCAACTGGTGATGCACGCGCTGCGCGGCCACGGCTTTTTCCAGCGGCAGGTTGAAGTCGTAGAGGTTGTTCAGCACCTGGAAGATCGAGGTGAAGATCCGCGACCCGCCCGGCGTGCCCAGCACCAGGGTGACCTTGCCGTCGCGGGTCACCAGGCTAGGGCTCATGGACGACAGCATGCGCTTGCCCGGCGCGATGGCGTTGGCGTCGCCGCCGACCACGCCAAAGGCGTTGGCCACCCCGGGCTTGGCGCTGAAATCGTCCATTTCATCGTTGAGCAGGAAGCCCGCGCCCTTGACCACCACGCCGCTGCCGTAGTCCCAGTTGAGGGTGTAGGTATTGCTCACCGCGTTGCCGTCGGCATCGACGATGGAGAAGTGCGTGGTCTGGTGCCGCTCCAGACCCGGACGGACTTTTTCGGTGGGCGAGATGGCCGTCGGGTTGATCTCGGCGGCGCGTTTTTTCAGGTAGGCCGGGTCGGTCAGTTGCTTGACCGGCACCTCGGAGAACGCCGGGTCGCCGAGGTAGTCGGCGCGGTCGGCGAACACGCGTTTTTCGATTTCCGCCAGCAGGTGAATGTACTTGGCCGAGTTCAGCGCGACGCCCTTGAAGTCCGCCGTGCGTTCTTCCTTGATGGTCATCAGTTGCGCCAGGGCGACGCCGCCGGAGCTGGGCGGCGGCGCGGTGTACAGGGTGTTGCCGCGCCAGTTGACCTGCAGCGGCTCACGCCAGGCGACCTTGTAGTCCTGCAGGTCCTGCTTGGTGATCAGGCCTTTGTCGGCCTGCATCTGCGCCACCAGCAGGTCGGCGGTCTTGCCCTCGTAGAACTCCTTGGCGCCCTGGTCGGCGATGCGTTCCAGGGTCGCGGCCAGCTCCGGCTGGCGGAAGGTTTCGCCGACTTTCATGCTGCCGAAATAGTCGCCGAAATTGGTGCTGTCCTTGAACAGCTTCAGCGCGTCCTCGCGGTACTGGTACTGCTTGTCGGCGACCTTGAAACCGTTTTTCGCATAGCCCACCGCCGGGGTGATCAACTCGCTCCAGGGCAACTTGCCGAACTTCTTGTGCGCCTCCCACAGGCCCATCACCGTGCCCGGCACCCCGGCGGCGCGCGCGCCGACCAGGCTGAGGTTTTCGATGACCTCGCCTTTTTCGTTCAGGTACATGTCGCGGGTCGCGGCCTTGGGCGCGGTTTCGCGGTAGTCGAGGAAGTAGGGTTTGCCGTCGATGAACAGGGTCATGAAACCGCCGCCGCCAATGTTGCCGGCCTCGGGGTAGGTCACCGCCAGGGTGAACGCGGTGGCGACCGCGGCGTCCACCGCGTTGCCGCCCTTCTTCAGAACCTGCGCCGCGACGTCGGCGCCATATTGGTTCGGCGCGGCGACCGCGCCACCTTCCAGCAGCGCGGCGAAGGTCGGCGAGCTGGCGGCGATGGCCACGCTCAGGGCCAGGGTTTTGCACAGCAGGATACGCATGGAGTCCGTCCTTTTTAGTTGTTATCAGGCCAGACGAACCTTAGGCGTATTGGTGCGATTCGAGCAAACGGCAAGCGCAAAACGGCCGCCCGCAGGCAGCCGTTTGTCGTGGATGGATCAGTCAGGTCGCAACCGCGATGGCGCACCGGCAGGCGGCGACAGGAGCCCGGTTCAGCCTTCGAACTGCGGGTTGGCGTACTCGGCCAGCTTGCCCTGGATAAAGTCGAGGAAGCACTGGATGCGCAGGGCCAGCTGCGAGTTGCGGTAGTACACGGCGTTGATCGGCTGGCGATAGCCGCTGTTGAACTGGGCGAGGAGCGGCGTGAGGCGCCCGGCGCGGATGTCGTCGATGGTCATGAAGTGCGACAGGCAAGCGATGCCCTGCCCTGCCAGCGCCAAGTGGCGCACCGTCTCGCCGCTGGAGGCGCTGATGCCCGGTTGGATCGGCCAGCGGTCGCCGTGCACATGGCGCAGCGGCCAGTGGTTGAGGGTTTCGGTCTGGGTGAAGCCCAGCAGGGTATGGTCGCTCAGCTCGGCCACGCTGGCGGGTGTGCCGTGCCGCTTCAGGTAGTCGGGGCTGGCGAGGATGTGCAGCGGACTGCAACCGAGCGCGCGCGCATGCAGGGTCGAGTCCGCCAGGGTGCCGATGCGGATCGCGATATCGGTGCTCTGCTCCAGCAGGTCGATGATCAGGTCGTTGCTGTTGAGCTCCAGCTGGATGTCCGGGTACAGGCTACGGAATTCGGCGATGTAGGGCACGATGGCATGCAGCATGAACGGCGAGGCGGCGTTGATGCGCAGGCGCCCGGACGGCGTCTGCTGGCGGGACGACAGGCGCTCTTCGAGTTCGTCCATCTGGTCGAGGATCAGCTTGGCCTGCTCGAAGAAATACTTGCCCTCTTCGGTCAGGTCCATGCGCCGCGTGGTGCGGTTGATCAGCGTGGTGTCGAGCTTGGCTTCCAGGCGCGACAGGGTGCGGCTGACCGCCGACGGCGTCTGCCCGACCTGCTCGGCCGCCGCGGAAATCGAACCGCACTCGATGACGCAGACGAAGATCTGGAGTTCGTCGGATCTGGCTTTCACGTAAGTCCTCTATCTCGGTTGGGCGCCTGTAGCCGCTGCCGCAGGCTGCGATAAGGCCGAAGGCCTTCAGCGATCTCACGACCTTGCGCCCCTTCGGTGGCGATCGCAGCCTGCGGCAGCGGCTACATCCTGTGTCAGGCTTGTGGCACGCCACCGATAGTAGCCGGATTTACGCGGGGAGGTTGAACACCGCCTTGAGGTGTTCTTCGTAGCGCTGCACGTCGGCCTCGATGTTCGGGCGCTTCATCACGTCGACGCAGAGGAAAGTCGGCAGGCCGCGCATGCCGAGGAACTGGTTGGCCTTGTGGAACGGGAAGTACACCGCGTCCACACCCTTGGCTTCGAAGAAGTCGGTCGGGTCGTCGAAGGCTTGCTGCGGAGCGTTCCAAGTCAGCGACAGCATGTACTGCTTGTCGTGGATCAGGCCGCCGCTGCCGTACTTCTGCGAGGCATCGGAACGGGTGCGGCCATCGCTGGCGTAGAGGCTGCCGTGGCCCTCGGTGAAGACTTCGTCGATGTACTTTTTCACGATCCACGGCGCGCCCATCCACCAGCCCGGCATCTGGTAGACGATCACGTCGGCCCAGAGGAACTTGGCCACTTCTTCCTGGATGTCGTAGCCCTCGTCGATGTGAGTGACTTTGACGTCCACGCCGCCACGGTCCAGCACCGACACCGCGGCTTCATGCAGGGTCGCGTTATAGCGGCCGTCGGAGTGGGCGAACTTCTTGCCACCGTTGAGCAACAGTACTTTTTTCATGATCCAGCCTCATCAGGAACAACCCTTTGGCGCTGCGCTGCAGGGCCGGGTCGAGAAGATTAAAAAACGATGGGGCGGAGAATATCGTTGAAAGACGATATGAATAAGTGCAGTCCAGGCAAAAAGCATTTGACCAATGCGCACGAATAGGTGGCGGGTTCGTGTCGTAGAATTTTTATAACTCCCTTTACCCAGGAACGCAGCATGTCCGAACAGCACGGTTTTATCCTCCACGCCAAGACCCGCCCGGAAATGTCCGAGGCCTTCGAGGCGCTGTTTCGCGCCTATGTCGAGCCGAGCCGCGCCGAACCCGGCTGCATCGAATACCACATGCTGCGCGACCAGCAGGACCCGAGCCTGTTCATCTTCTATGAGATATGGAAATCCCAGGCGCACCTGGACGTGCACTCCAACCTGCCGCACATGAAGGCGTTCTTCGACAAGCGCATGGATTACCTGGAGCGCGACTTCGATATCCGCCGCATCGACATGCTCAGCCCGTCGTCCGCTAGCCGCTGATTAGTAGATGGGCACCAAGCAGGACCAGGCCGCTGAAAAACACCCGCTTGAACAACACGGCGCTGATGCGCTGGCGCAGTGCCTGGCCCAGCCACATGCCGAGCAGGGCCGGGATCAGGGCCAGCAGCGAAGCGCTGAGTTCGCCGCCGCCCAGGGCGCCGCGCCAGTACAGGCCGGCCGCCAGGGCCAGGGTCGAGACGGTGAACGACAGCCCCAGGGCCTGCACCAGTTCGTCCTTGTGCAGCCCCAACGCCTGTAGATAAGGCACCGCCGGAATCACGAACACCCCGGTCGCCGAGGTGATGACGCCCGTCACCAGGCCACAGGCCGGGCCCAGCCAGGCTTCCATTGTCGGCCGCAGCCGCAGGGTCGGCAGCAACAACCCGCTCAGGGCATAGAGCAATAACGCCGCCCCCAGCGCCCGCACCACCCAATACCCACCATCGATGCCCAGCCACAGGCTGCCCAGGCCGGTGCCGATAAAGATCGCCAGCAACAGCGGCCATAAGCGCTTGAGCAACGTCCACAGATGCCCGCCGAACGCCAGCTGCCAGACATTGGTCAGGGTCGCCGGGATGATCAATAGCGCCGCAGCCTGCGTTGGCGCCATAGCCAGGCCGAGCAGGCCCATGGCAATGGTCGGCAGGCCGAGGCCGATCACACCCTTGATCATGCCGGCCAGGATAAAGGTGCCGATCACCAGCAGGGACAGGAGCAAACCGAGGTTCTGGTAAAACGCGAGGGAAGTGTTCATGGCGCTATCCTGCGCCCGCGGCGGTGGGCTGAAAATCTGCCATATACTGAGGCAGCCTCTTTTCTGGCGAGAGGCTTTGGATTTTCAGCGGCTGTGATGACCCTATCGCGAGCAAGCTCGCTCCTACATCGAAGGGTGTTGCCCCTGTAGGAGCGAGCTTGCTCGCGATAGCCGCACAGCGGCGTTATCAAGGACACCCTCATGCACTTCGACCTGACCGACCTGCGCCTGTACTTGAACATCCTCGACGCCGGCAATATCACCGCCGGCGCCAGCCGCAGCCATTTGTCCCTGGCCGCGGCCAGTGCACGAATCCGCGCCATGGAAGCGTCCCTGGGCACCGAGTTCCTGCAGCGCGGCCGCCGAGGCGTGAGCCCGACGCCCGCCGGCAAGGCCCTGGCCCAGCACGCGCGCGGCCTGCTGCAACAGGCCGAGCACCTGCGCCAGGACCTGGCCGAATATGCCCGGGGCGTCAAAGGCCAGGTGCGCCTGTTGTGCAACACCACGGCGATCACCGAATACCTGCCGGAGCCGCTGGCGGACTTTCTCTACGCCCACCCCAACCTCGACATCGACCTGCAGGAACTGCCCAGCCTGCGCATCACCCACGCCCTGCGCCAGGGCGCGGCGGACCTGGGAATAGTCTCCGACGCGGTGGATACCCAGGACCTGCAGACCCTGGTGTTTCGCGACGACCCGCTGGTGCTGGTCCTGCCCGCCCACCACCCGCTGGCGGACGGCCGGGCGGTGAGTTTCAGCGACAGCCTGCACCACGACTATGTCGGCCTCGCCGCCCACAGCGCCCTGGCCGTGTACCTGGAAGAACAGGCCCTGCACCTGGGGCTGCGGATGGCGATCCGCATCCGCGCCGACGGCTTCGACGGAGTCATGCGCATGGTCGCCCGGGGCGCCGGATTGGCCGTGGTGCCCCGCGCCGCCATCGAACGCCGGGGGCCGGATGCGTCGCTCAACGTGCTGCCGCTGGTGGAGGCCTGGGCGCAACGCAAGTTGCTGCTCTGCGCCCGCGACTTCAACGCCCTGCCGCCCTACGCCAAGGCCCTCCTGGAAACCCTGGGCCAACTGTAGGAGCAGCCGGTCGACGCTCGATTGCTCGCGATCCGCGCAGCGGCCATCCACTACGGCGTCACGACGAACGCTATCGCGAGCAAGCTTCGCTCCTACAGGTTTTGGGTCAGACCTTGGACGGGTTCAGCTCGGCGGCGGCCCGGGTTTTTCTGAAGCAGGCGAAGTAGACCGCCGTCAGGATCAGCAGGAACGGCACGCCGAACACCAGGGTCATCTTGAAGGCCTCGGTGAAGTAGGTGGTGATCATCACCGCGCCCATCAGCACCAGGCCCAGCAACGTACTCCAGGGGAACAGCCGCATGCGGAACGACAGCTGTTGCTCGCCATGGCGCTGGTGGTAACGGCGGAAGCAGTAGTGCGTGAGGAAGATCATGAACCAGGTGAAGATCGCGCCGAACATCGAGATCGCCATCATCAGGGTGAACGAGCTTTCCGGGTACAGCACGTTGATCAGCGTCGCCAGGCCGATGCCCGAGCTGGACAGCAGCAAGGCGTTCAACGGGATGCCGCTCTTGCTCAGGGCGCCCATGGACTTGGGCGCATAACCGCCGCGGGACAGGCTGAACATCATGCGTGTGGTGATGTACAGCTGGCTGTTCATCGCCGACAGCGCGGCGATCAGGATCACGAAGTTCATCACCCCGGTGGCGCCGGGAATGCCGATGGTCTGCATCACCGTGACGAACGGGCTCTGCGCCTTGCCGGCCTGGACCCAGGGCACGATGGCCAGCATCAGCGCCAGGGTCAGCAGGTAGAACACCACCAGCCGCACCATGGTCGCGCGAAAGGCCTTTTTCACCGCCCGCTGCGGATCCTCGGCTTCGCCGGCGGCCACCGCGATCATCTCCACGCTCAGGTAGCTGAAGATCGAGACGATCACCGCGATCCACATGCCCTGCACACCGTGGGGGAAAAAGCCGCCGTGGGCGGTGTAATTGTGCAGCCCGTAGTCGGCATTGCCAGAGCCGAACACCACGTACACCGCGAGGATGATAAAGCCGACGATGGCGGCAATCTTGATGGTGGAGAACCAGTACTCGAAGTTGCCGAAGGTTTTCACGCTGATGGCGTTGAGCAGGATCAGCACGCTGGAGAACGAGACGATCCACACCCATTCCGGCACGTGGGCGAACCAGTACTTCATGTACATGGCGATGGCCGTGACCTCGGCGCCGACCGCCAGCACGATGGCCGCCCAATAGGCATAGCGCACCAGGAACCCGGCCAGCGGGCTGATGTAGAACTCGGCGTAGGCGCCGAAGGAGCCGGAGGTGGAATGGGCCACGGTCATTTCCGCCAGGCAGCCCATCAGCAGCAGGGTGATCAGCGCGCCGATGGCGTAGCTGAGCAGCACGCTGGGCCCGGCGTAACCGATGGCGTAGGCGCTGCCCATGAACAGGCCGGTGCCAATCGCCCCGCCGATGGCGATCATGCTCATCTGCCCGGCTGTGAGCTGGCGCCTGAGGCCATGCTCACGCTTGGATATGGCTTCAAAGCCGGTGTTATCGTTCATGTTTCTGTCCTCTGAATATTGTCTTTCTTGAAGAGAGCACATCGTTGGGGGTGATGCCTGGGGCCGTCATATACGGCAGCGAATGGATCAGAAAATACTCAGCGGATATTCGATAATGAGTCGAACTTCATTGTTGTCGGTGGTATCCGCTCTAGTCACCTGTCTGGTTGAACGCAGCGAGCCCTGGCGCACTCGCACCGACAGGTCCTTGGCCTTGCCGGACTGCACGATGTAGCGCGCTTCAATGTCCCGTTCCCAACGCTTTCCGTCGCTACCGTAACGTCCATAGGCGCCATTGACGCCACCGTCATAGTGGCTGTCGTCGATATGATCGCCGCTGACATACCGAGACATGAAACTCAGCCCCGGCACACCGAAAGGCGCCATGTCCAAGTCATATCGCAGCTGCCAGGAACGTTCGTTGGGTGCATTGAAATCAACGATCTGTATTGAGTTGGCGAGAAAAATCGAGGTGCCCGGCTGCTGATCGAAACCCAGATAATCGAACGGTTCATCGCCATCGACGCGTTGATAGGCCAGGGTCAAGCGATGTGCGCCGACCTTGTAGGAACCGGCCAGCGACCAGGTGGTATTGTCGATCTTCCCGGCCAGGCTCTGGCCGGTGTCGTTGGTGCGATAGATATTGAAGTCAAGGTTCAGCGACTGGCTTGCGCTTACTGGGTAGGTGTAGCTGGCATTGGCATAGTACTGCCGCCAGATATCGGTGAACTGCGAGCCGTACAGGCTGACGCTTAACTGCTCGTTCAGGCTATAGACGCCACCCAGATAATCGACGCTGCGGGTTTCCACACCGGCATACAAGGCTTTAAGGGCACCGTCGTCATTGGTCGATGCACTGTCGTTGCCTGAAGTGAAGTGCCCGGCGTCAAGCAGCAGACCGTTCAACTCGCTGCTGGTCAGCTGAAAGCCGTTAGCCTGTTGAGTGAACAGTCGCGCGTTGCCCGTACCGAACACCGGGTTGAGCGGTGTCAGGTTGCCGTATTTGAGTTCGGTTTTCGAGATCCGCATCTTGAGCGCACCGCCCGCTTCGGAGTATTCATCCTCGGCGCGACCGTCGGAGTCGAGTGGCAACAAACCCGTACCGCTACGCCCCTTGCCGCTGTCGAGTTTAATCCCCACCTGCGTGAAGGCGTCGATGCCGAAGCCCACGGTTCCCTGGGTATAGCCGGATCGGTAATCCAGCAGGACCCCATGAGCCCACTCGTTCCGATAGTTCTGGGCGCCGGGGTTGTTGAGGTTGTTGCGATAGAAATAGAAGTTGCGGTTAGTCAGGGTCAGGCTGCTGTCTTCGACGAATCCATGGTCGGAGGCGGCATACGCCAGTTGGCCGAGACAAGTACTGATGGCAAGCGGCAAGACTGACCAGAGGGGCGGTTTCATTCTGCATGTTCCTTATTATTATGTTTTCTCAGAACGCTTTATTGGAGGCGACCGAAGCCCCGCCGCCGAAAAAATCGCAACGGCAGGACAACGAGGCCAGGGGTATCAGGTGACGCTGTGGCGCACCTGGAACTGCGCTTGGGACCAGGTTTTCTGGTCGAGGATTTCACCGAGGATCTGCACCGCGTCCCAGACTTCGCTGAAGCGGGTGTACAGCGGCGTGAAGCCGAAGCGCATGATCCGCGGTTCGCGGTAATCGCCGATCACGCCCCGGGCGATCAGGGCCTGGATCACCGCATAACCTTCGGGGTGTTCAAAGCTGACATGGCTGCCGCGCTTGTCGTGTTCGCGTGGGGTGACCAGCTTCAGGCCATGGGCCGCGCAGCGCTGTTCCACCAGTTCGATGAACAGGTCGGTCAGGGCCAGGGACTTGCGCCGCAGGCTGGCCATGTCGGTCTGCTCGAAGATCTCCAGACCGCACTCGACCATGGCCAGCGACGTGATCGGCTGGGTGCCGCACAGGTAGCGGGCGATGCCGCTGCTCGGCTGATATTGCACGTCCATGTCGAACTGCCGCGCATGGCCGAACCAGCCGGACAGCGGCTGCCTGACCAGATCGCAGACGGCCGGCGAGACCCAGGCGAAGGCTTGCGAGCCCGGGCCGCCGTTGAGGTATTTGTAGGTGCAGCCGATGGCGTAGTCGGCACCGGCCTGCTTCAGGTCCACCGGCACCGCGCCGGCGGAGTGGGCCAGGTCCCACAGGCTCAGCGCGCCGCATTCGTGGGTCAGCGCGGTCACCGCCTGCATGTCGTGCATGTAGCCGGTCTTGTAGTTGACGTGGGTCAGCATGACCACCGCGGTGTCTTCGCCAATGGCCTGGGGCAGCGCCTCGGGGCTGTCCACCAGGCGCAGGGAATAGCCCTGCTGCAGCATCTCGGTCAGGCCTTCGGCGATGTACAGGTCGCTGGGAAAGTTGCTGCTCTCGCTGACGATCACCCGCCGCTGCGGTGCCTTGAGCGCCTGCACCCGCAAGGCGGCGCTGAGCACCTTGAACAGGTTGATCGAGGTGGTGTCGGTGATCACCACTTCGTTGGCATCGGCGCCGATCAGTTTGGCCAGGCGGTCGCCCAGGCGCTGCGACAGGTCGCGCCAGCCGGCAGTGTTCCAGCTGCGGATCAGGCCATTGCCCCATTCCTCGGCAATCACCTGTTGCGCCCGTTGCAGGGCCGCGACCGGGCGGGCGCCGAGGGAGTTGCCGTCGAGATAGATCACCCCGTCGGGCAGCGCGAACTGGTTGCGCAGCGGTGCCAGCGGGTCCTGTGCGTCGAGGGCCAGGCAGTGGTTTCTTGTTGTCATGGGAAGTCCTGTTTTCACTAAGGCATGCGGCGGCACACGCCATGCCAGGGGCGGCATCGGTGGCTGCGCGGTGAAGAAATAATGAACGAAGCCCTGGAGAATTTTCGTGCAAAATGCGCTATGAGAGCGGCACAGTCTCGAAGATTATTCGACTACAACTTAAAAAAACGCGGATAAATGCCAACCATGATTCTCGACTCTACAGACCTGCGAATCCTGCACTTCCTGCAACAGGACGGCCGTATCAGCAACCAGGAGCTGGCGGAGAAAGTCGCCCTCTCGCCCTCGGCCTGCCTGCGTCGCCTGCGCCTGCTGGAGGGCGAAGGCATCATCAGCGGCTATCGCGCGGTACTGAATGCCGAGCGTTTGGGGATCGAGTTGGAGGCCATCGTTCATGTGTCGCTGCGCCAGGACGTGGCGGACTGGCACGAGACCTTTATCAAGAAGGTCCAGCAGTGGCCGGAAGTGGTGACCGCCTATGTGGTCACCGGCGCCAGCAACTATGTGCTGCGGGTCCAGGCGCGCAACCTCAAGCACTTCTCGGATTTCATCGTCAATCACCTGAACCGCACGTCCGGGGTCACCGACATCCGCTCGGAAATCGTCCTGCAGAAAATCAAGGAACAGGACGGCCTGCTGGACCTGGTGCTGCGCAAGTAGGCTTGCCTAGAAACCACCCAGGCGCCGCGCGTCGTGGCGCTGCAGGGTGACGCTGGGCGACTCGCCGAACAGCTTGCGGTATTCGGCGGAGAACCGCCCCAGATGGCAGAAGCCCCAGCCCAGGGCGATCTCGGAAATGGTCCGCGCCGAGCCGTGTTCGAGGATCTCCTGGCGCACCGCGTTGAGCCGGTACTTCTTCAGGTAGACCATTGGCGACAGGGCGAAGTACTTCTTGAAGGCCTCGAACAGCTTGAAGCGCGAAACCCCGGCGGCGGCTTCCAGGTCTTCCAGGCCCAGCGGTTCGCGGGCGTTGGCGTGAATGTACTGGCGGGCACGGACCAGGTAGTGGGGCAACTTGACCTCCAGCACCTCGCGCAGCTCCGCCGAGTAGTTGTTCGGCTGGGCCAGGATCAGGCCCTTGATCAAGGAGTTTTCCAGGTCCCGGGTGAAGGCCAGCTGTTCGTACAGCTCGCTGCTGCGCTCCAGCTCGGCGATGAAATACCGCGCCATGCGCCACCAGGACGCCGACGCCCCCTCCACCGCATCCATCACCGCCTCGAAGCGCAGCGGCTCTTGTGGCGGGCGTTGCAGCAAGGCTTCGAGGGCCTCGCTCATGGCCGCCCGGGTAATCACCACCTGGACTTTGCGGCAGTCGCCGGAGATCGCCAGCATCTGGCTTTCATTGGGCGCGATGATCACCCCTTGGTCGCGGTTGGAGCGCAGCAGCCGGCCGTCCTTGCTCAGTTCCTGATCGCCGCTCAGCGGCAGGCTCAGGCTGTAGCTGCTGAAGCGCTCGGCGTCTTCGATATCGATGGTGACGTCGGTGCCGTATTCGATGGTGCCCAGGGTCGTGGCCCGCGACTTGAACACGTTGGCGCTGTGGTGAAAGCGGATGCGCTCGGGGGTCGCGGTCTCGAGCCGATGCGGCCCGCAAATGCCAGACATCCAGCTTCTCGCCCCCTCGAGGTCGTAGCGATCGATACGAATATCGCGAAACTGCGAATCAGCCTTGCTATTCATCACGGCGCACCCACGGCAATATTTTTTTTGCGCGCTCTGACGGCGCGTCTGGCTTGAAGTACTGGCTTGCTTGCAACAGCCAACAGCAAGTTTTGCGCCACCGTCCGGCACTGCCAACCGACTGGATAGCAATCGCCGACTAAGTGGATAGAACCCGTCCACCCGGTGCGCAAAACCCACGCAAGACTGCGCCAAACAGTAGCTCATCGCGACATCGCGGTGCAGCCGTTGATCGCCTGCCACCCAGGACCTGGGTATTCAGCCCCCAGGTGTTACCCCACGCGCCCGTAGGAGCGAGGCTTGCCCGCGATGGGTACGGCGCGTTTTGGCAGATGCACCGCATGATCGTTTATCGCGAGCAAGCTTCGCTCCTACACAAGCCCGCAGGACCGTTCAATTTTGTGGATGGCCTTGGCCGACTAAGCGGATAGCCACCCCTGCCCCGCACTCTCTCTAATGCATGCACCGATTGGCCTGAACAAGAAAGGTACTCACTCATGAGTGGTGCAAGAAACACAGAACAATGGAAAAGCTTCATCGACGGCTGCCTGGATTTTCGTCCGGACGACGGCGTATTCCGCATCGCCCGGGACATGTTCACCGAGCCCGAGCTGTTCGACCTGGAGATGGAACTGATCTTCGAGAAGAACTGGATCTACGCCTGCCACGAAAGCGAGCTGGCCAACAACCACGACTTCGTCACTATGCGCGCCGGGCGCCAGCCGATGATCATCACCCGCGACGGCGAAGGCCGGCTCAACGCGCTGATCAACGCCTGCCAGCACCGCGGCACCACCCTGACCCGGGTCGGCAAAGGCAACCAGTCCACCTTCACCTGCCCGTTCCACGCCTGGTGCTACAAGAGCGACGGGCGCCTGGTGAAGGTCAAGGCGCCGGGGGAATACCCCGAAGGCTTCGACAAGGCCACCCGCGGCCTGAAGAAAGCCCGCATCGACAGCTACAAGGGCTTCGTCTTCATCAGCCTCGATGTCCACGCCGACAACTCCCTGGAGGACTTCCTCGGCGACGCCAAGGTGTTCTTCGACATGATGGTCGCCCAGTCGCCCACCGGTGAGCTGGAAGTCCTGCCCGGCAAGTCCGCCTACACCTACGACGGCAACTGGAAACTGCAGAACGAGAACGGCCTCGACGGTTATCACGTGAGCACCGTGCACTACAACTACGTGGCCACGGTGCAGCACCGCCAGCAGGTCAACAGCGAGAACGGCGGCGCCAGCGCCACCCTCGACTACAGCAAGCTCGGCGCCGGCGACGCCAACACCGACGACGGCTGGTTCGCCTTCAACAACGGCCACAGCGTGCTGTTCAGCGACATGCCCAACCCTGCGGTGCGCTCCGGCTACGCCACCATCATGCCGCGGCTGGTGGAAGAGTACGGCCAGGAAAAGGCCGAATGGATGATGCACCGCCTGCGCAACCTCAACGTCTACCCGAGCCTGTTCTTCCTCGACCAGATCAGCTCGCAGCTGCGGATCATCCGCCCGCTGGCCTGGAACAAGACCGAGATCATCAGCCAGTGCATCGGGGTCAAGGGCGAGTCCGACGCCGACCGGGAAAACCGCATCCGCCAGTTCGAGGACTTCTTCAACGTCTCGGGCATGGGCACCCCCGACGACCTGGTGGAATTCCGCGAAGCCCAGCGCGGTTTCCAGGGCCGCCTGGAACGCTGGAGCGATATCTCCCGCGGCAGCCACCGCTGGGCAACCGGGCCGACCCACAACAGCGAGGCTATCGGCATCCAGCCGGCCATGACCGGCACTGAGTTCACCCACGAAGGGCTGTACGTCAACCAGCACCGCAACTGGCAGAAATTCCTCCTCGACGGGCTGGCCCGGCAATCCCTGAAACTGCGTGAGGTGTGAACATGAGTGCGCAACTGCAATACCGTATCGAGCAGTTTTTCTACCGCAAGTCCGAGCTGTGCGACGCCCAGGACTGGGATGCCTACCTCGAACTCTTCGACCCGCAGAGCGAGTTCCACCTGCCGCAGTGGGACTCCGAGCATGTCTACACCACCGACCCCAAACGCGGCATGTCGCTGATCTACTACGCCAACCGCTCGGGCCTGGAAGATCGGGTGTTCCGTATCCGCACCGGCAAGGCCGCCTCGACCATTCCGATGCCGCGCACCCTGCACAACATCAGCAACGTGCGGATCGCCGAGTTGGCCGACGGCAGCCTGCAAGTGCGGCTGAACTGGCACACGCTGTTCTATCGCCTGGCCACCGCCGAGCAGTTCTTCGGCCATGCCACCTACAACCTCAAGGCCCACGGCGACAGCTGGCTGATCACTCGCAAGCATGTGCTGCTGCTCAACGACACCATCAACTCGGTGCTCGATTTCTACCACCTCTGACGGAGACCGGGCATGAACCACAAGGTCGCGTTCAGCTTTGCCGACGGCAAGACGCTGTTCTTCCCTGTAAACGCCAATGAAATACTGCTCGACGCCGCCCTGCGCAACGGCATCAAGATCCCCCTCGACTGCCGCGAAGGCGTCTGCGGCACCTGCCAGGGCCGCTGCGAATCGGGCAACTACAGCCAGGACTATGTGGACGAGGAAGCGCTCTCCAGCGCCGACCTGGAGCAGCGCAAGATGCTCAGTTGCCAGACCCGGGTGCAGTCCGATGCCACCTTCTACTTCGACTTCGACTCCAGCCTGTGCAGCGCCGCGGGGCCTGCACAGCTGGGCGGCACGGTTAGCGCAGTGCGCCAGGTCTCCGACAGCACGGCGATCCTGCAACTGCAGCTCGACGAGGGTCAGGCGGCGCTGGACTTCCTGCCGGGGCAATACGCCCGGCTGTCGGTCCCCGGTACGTCGAGCAAACGCTCCTACTCGTTCGCCAACCGTTCGGGTAGCCAGCAACTGCAATTCCTCCTGCGCCTGCTGCCCGACGGGGCGATGAGCAATTACATCCGCGAACGCTGCCAGGTCGGCGACCGTATCGAGCTGGAGGCACCGCTGGGCGCCTTCTACCTGCGCCATATCGTCCGGCCGCTGGTGCTGGTGGCCGGCGGCACCGGGCTGTCGGCGCTGCTGGCGATGCTCGAGCAACTGGTCGCCGACGGCTGCACCCAGCCGGTGCACCTGTACTACGGGGTGCGCAACGTCGCCGACCTGTGCGAAACCGCGCGTATCGAGGCTTATGCCGGCCAACTGCCGGGCTTTCGCTACACTCCGGTGATCAGCGAGCCGACGGCGGACTGGCCGGGCAAGCGCGGTTATATCGCTGAGCATTTCGATTGCAGCAAACTGCGCGATGCTCCGGTGGACATGTACGTCTGCGGACCGCCACCGATGGTCGAGTCGATCAAGAACTGGTTGCAAGATCAGCAACTTGAGAGCGTTCAGCTGTATTACGAGAAGTTCACCGAGAGTAATATCTGATCCGTCCGCCGTCAGCCGCGATCTGGCCGCGAATACGGACAGATCCGATAACAATGAGAAGAGAGCGTGATTAGTGGATGACATCCTGAAACCCGGCGAACTCAAGCGTGGCTTGAAGAACCGCCATATTCAGCTGATTGCCCTGGGCGGGGCGATCGGCACCGGACTGTTCCTGGGCTCCGCCGGCGTGCTCAAGTCCGCCGGCCCTTCGATGATCCTCGGTTATGCGATAGCCGGATTCATCGCCTTCCTGATCATGCGCCAGCTCGGCGAAATGATCGTCGAGGAACCGGTGGCCGGGTCCTTCAGCCACTTCGCGCACAAATACTGGGGCGGTTACTTCGGCTTTCTCGCCGGCTGGAACTATTGGGTGCTGTACGTGCTGGTGGGCATGGCCGAACTCACGGCCGTGGGCAAGTACGTGCAGTTCTGGTGGCCGGAAATCCCGTCCTGGGTCAGCGCCGCGGTGTTCTTCGTGCTGGTCAACCTGATCAACATGATGAACGTGAAGTTCTTCGGCGAAGCCGAGTTCTGGTTCGCCATCATCAAGGTGGTGGCTATCATCGGCATGATCGCCCTGGGCTGCTACATGCTGGCCAGCGGTAGCGGCGGCCCGCAGGCGGCGGTGAGCAACCTGTGGAGCCACGGCGGCTTCTTCCCCAATGGCGGCACCGGCCTGCTGATGGCCATGGCCTTCATCATGTTCTCCTTCGGCGGCCTGGAACTGGTGGGCATCACCGCCGCCGAGGCCAGCGAGCCGCGCAAGGTAATCCCCAAGGCGATCAACCAGGTGGTGTACCGGGTGCTGATCTTCTACGTCGGCGCCCTCACCGTGCTGCTGTCGCTGTACCCCTGGGACCAGTTGCTGCAGACCCTCAACGCTTCCGGCGACTCCTACAGCGGCAGCCCGTTCGTGCAGATCTTTGCCCTGATCGGCAGCGACACCGCCGCGCACATCCTCAACTTCGTGGTCCTGACCGCGGCGCTGTCGGTGTACAACAGCGGCGTGTACTGCAACAGCCGCATGCTCTACGGCCTGGCCGAACAGGGCGACGCGCCCAAGGCGATGATGAAGCTGAACAAACAGGGCGTGCCGCTGCTGGCCCTGGGCGTTTCGGCGCTGATCACCCTGCTCTGTGTGGTGGTCAACTACCTGGCGCCGCAAGAAGCCCTGGAGCTGCTGATGGCACTGGTCGTTGCCTCGCTGATGATCAACTGGGCGCTGATCAGCCTGACCCACCTGAAGTTCCGCAAGTCCATGGGCCAGCAAGGCATAGTGCCGTCGTTCAAGACCTTCTGGTTCCCGTTCAGCAACTACCTGTGCCTGGCCTTCATGCTGATGATCGTCAGCGTGATGCTGATGATTCCCGGCATACGGGTGTCGGTCTACGCCATCCCGGTGTGGGTTGCGCTGATCTGGGTGTTCTACCGCCTGCGGGTGGCCAGGTCCGGCGCTCGCGCGGTGGCCTGACAACGGCGGCACATGACCCTGTAGCCGCTGCCGCAGGCTGCGATCGACCGGTACGGTCGCAGCGATCTTGAGGACGCCGGAGGTCCTGCGGACCTATCGCAGCCTGCGGCAGCGGCTACAGGGATTGGCATAAACAAAAAGGCCCGGCATTCGATGAATGCCGGGCCTTTTTGTTGGCTTGCCGCTTACAGCGTCGAACGTACGCGCCACAGCTCGGGGAACAGTACGGTGTCGAGCATCTTGCGCAGGTAACCGACGCCTTCGGTGCCGCCGGTGCCGGGCTGGAAGCCGATGATGCGCTCCACCGTGGTCACATGGCGGAAGCGCCACTGGCGGAAGGAGTCTTCCAGGTCGATAAACTTCTCCGCCAACTGGTACAGATCCCAGTAGCGCGACGGGTCGGTGTAGACCTCGCGCCAGGCGGCTTCCACCGACGGGTCATGCTGGGTCGGCGCCTGGCTGTTCAGGGCCAGGCGCTCGGGGTCGATGGCCAGCCCGGCCTTGGCCATCAGGCCGATGGCTTCGTCGTACAGCGACGGCGTGGCGATCGCCAGCTCCAGCTCCTTGAGCAGTTCCGGCCGATGGGCATGGGGGCGCAGCAGGGTCGCGCTCTTGTTGCCGAGGATGAACTCGATCTCGCGGTACTGGAACGACTGGAAACCCGACGAATGTCCCAGGTACGGGCGGATCGACTTGTACTCGGACGGGGTCATGGTCGCCAGCACCGCCCAGGCATGCACCAGCTGGTCGAAGATCCGCGACACCCGCGCCAGCATCTTGAACGCCGGTGGCAGCTGCCCCTGATGCACGTGCTCGCGAGCCGCCTTGAGCTCGTGCAGCATCAGTTTCATCCACAGCTCCGAAGTCTGGTGCTGGATGATGAAGAGCATTTCGTTGTGGTCCGGCGACAAGGGGTGCTGGGCATTGAGGATGCGCCCCAGGTCCAGGTAGTCGCCGTAGCTCATGGAGTCGGAAAAATTCAGCTCGGCGTTATGCCAGTTGTCGGGCGGCGGGTTGTTCGAATAGGGACATTGACTCATCGCGTGGGCTCCTCATGTCAGGTCGCGGCCGGTCGATCACCCGGCGCCGACCTTGATCGAGGGCGCGCGGGGTCGAAGCTTCGTTGTTGTAAATACTATTGTAGGAATTATCGCGGCAAAGGCCGCAGGATGGCGCGCACCGGGCTCGCATCCAGATGAGCGAAACGCAGAGGCAGCGCGATCAGTTCGTAGTCGCCTTCGGCCACCTCGTCGAGCACGATGCCTTCGAGAATCGCCAGGCCATGGCGGGCCACGGCGTTATGGGCCTCCATGGTTTTCGATTGCTGCGGGTCGAGGGACGGGGTGTCGATGCCGATCAGGCGCACGCCGTGGCTGGCCAGCAGCTCGACGGTCTCCTTGGCCACGGCGCTGAAATCCGGGTCCCAGGTGCTCAACGGCGCCTGTCGATAGGTACGCAACAGCACCCGCTCGGGCAGGTTGTCCAGGTGCCCCTCCAGGTGCCGGGGCAATACCAGCGGCCCGCAACCCAGGCAATGCACGACCCGGCACGGGCCGAGGTAGACATCCAGCGGCACCTCGCCGATCGGCGCGCCATCGGCGCTGTAGTGCAGCGGCGCATCGACATGGGCACCGGTGTGCGGCGACAGGGTGATGCGCCCGACGTTCACCGGGCATTCGGGCCCGTATTGCCACACCCGCTCTTCCTGGAACGGCGTATCGCCGGGCCAGGTCGGGGTCGCGGTACTCAGGGGCGGGCTGATGTCCCACCAGCTTGGGGTTGTGCTCATAGCGCTGCTCTCGGCCATTTCGACCTGAATCATACGAGCGATGCCCGTGAAGATTCTTGCGAAATGCTCCGGCGACCGCGAAATCTTTCGCATGAACTGCCAGGAAATCACTGATTCGCGCTCGGAAATTTCAATGCAAACCGCGGCAACACTTCACGGGCGGGTACTGCGTTTCTGGGCACCCCGATGTCGAGTACAGACAACTGGCCGGGCGCCGGGCGCTATAGGGTGCGACTTCAGTTATCAGCCAAGACCCCGGAGTCCTCATGACCGCGACTGCCCCCATCACCGTTCTGCGCGACACCCACCCGCTGCCGGTTCTCGATGCCTGCAAATGGGAAAAGCTCGAAGGCGACCCGCACACCGTCAACCTCAACGCCTACACCAGCGAAGACGGCAGCAAGATCATGGGTACCTGGATCTGCACGCCCGGCAAATGGCGCGTGGACTATGTGAAATGGGAGTACTGCCATTTCCAGGAAGGCTACTGCGTGATCACCCCGGACGGCATGGACCCGATCCACCTGCGCGCCGGCGATATCTTCGTGGTCGAGCCGGGGATGAAAGGCACCTGGGAAGTAGTCGAGACCGTGCGCAAGTATTTCGTGTTCGCCTGATCCACCGCACCACATCACTCTGCCTCTGTAGGAGTAGGGGGACGCCTAGTCCTTGCTCGCGATAGCGGTATGTCAAACGCAGCGCATTGCCTGCATCGCGGGCAAGCCTTGCTCCTACGAGTTATTTCTGCGGCTGATACTCCGACGCCGCAAACAAAAAACCGGGAGCCCACCCGACGTGAGTCCCGGAAAGTTTGCAGCGTTCACAGCGGTTGGCGAGGCCCGCGCTCTTTAGTGAGCGCAGGCTGCACAGTGCCTAGGTCGGCTTGCGATAGCTGTTGACGATAGCCGAGAAGTCCATGCCCCCTTCCCCGCGCTGGCTCATGGCCTGGTACAGCTGCTGCGCCACGGCGCCCAGCACCACCGGCTGGTGTGCCTGGCGGGCGGCCTCGGTGGCCAGGCCCAGGTCCTTGAGCATCAGCTCGGCGCCGAAGCCGCCGGTGTAGCCACGGGCGGCCGGCGCGGTTTCGATTACGCCGGGCCAGGGGTTGTAGGTGTCGGAACTCCAGCAACGCCCGGTGGAGCTGTTGATGATGCCCGCCAGCACCTTGGTGTCGATCCCCAGGGCATCGCCCAGGGCCATGGCTTCGCTGACACCGATCATCGAGATGCCCAGCAGCAGGTTGTTGCAGATCTTGGCGATCTGCCCGGTGCCCACTTCACCGCAGTGCACGATATTGCGACCCATCTGCGCCAGCACCGGCTGCAGGGTGGCGAACAGTTCGGCGCTGGCGCCGACCATGAAGGTCAGGGTGCCCGCCGCCGCGCCGCCGGTACCGCCGGATACCGGCGCATCGGCCACGGCCACGCCTTGCTTGGCGGCCGCCGCGGCCACGTCGCGGGCGGTCTGCGGGTCGATGGTGCTGCAATCCACCGCCGGCGTACCACGGGCGATACCCGCCAGCACCCCGTCGTCACCCAGCCAGACGCTGCGCACATGGGGCGCGGCCGGCAGCATGGTGATCACCAGCTCGCTGTCTGCGGCGGCGGCACGCGGCGAGGTACTGATGCTGCCACCCAGTTCGGCCAGTTCCTTGAGCACGGCCTGGTTCAGGTCGAACAGGTTCAACTGATGCCCGGCCTTGAGCAGGTTGCGCGCCATGGGCGCGCCCATGTTGCCCAGACCGATGAATGCGATTTTCATGAGCGGACTCCTCAACGCAAATGGATGGTGGTGTTCACGCCATCGTTGACGCTGTCATCGTCGAACCAGCGACTGGTGACGGTCTTGGTCTGGGTATAGAACTGCACCACTTGTTTGCCATAGGGCCCCAGATCGCCCAGCTTGGAACCACGGGAACCGGTGAAGCTGAAGAACGGTACAGGCACCGGGATCGGGATGTTGATCCCGACCTGGCCGACATCGATTTCAGTCTGGAACTTGCGCGCCGCCGCGCCGCTCTGGGTGAACAGGCCGGTGCCGTTGCCGAAGGGGTTGCTGTTGACCAGGGCGATGGCCTGGTCGAGGGTGTCCACTTCCAGCACCACCAGCACCGGGCCGAAGATTTCCTGGGTGTAGATCTGCATGTCGGTGGTCACCCCGGAGAACAGGGTCGGGCCGACGAAGTTGCCCTGCTCGAAACCTGGCACCTTGACGTCGCGACCGTCCAGCTCCAGCTTGGCGCCTTCCTTGATGCCGCTTTCGATCAGGCTCAGCACACGCTCCTTGGCGCGCTTGGAAATCAGCGGCCCGACATCGGTGCCCGGCTCGCTGCCGGCATTTACCTTGAGTTTCTGCGCCAGCGCCTTGAGGTCCGGCAGCCATTGTTTCGCCGCGCCCACCAGGACCACCACCGAGGTGGCCATGCAACGCTGGCCGGCCGCGCCGAACCCGGCACCGACCAGGGCATTGAGCGCCTGTTCGCGGTTGGCGTCGGGCAGCACCACGGCATGGTTCTTCGCGCCCATCATCGACTGCACACGCTTGCCGTGTTTGCCCGCCAGGTCATAGACGTGGGTGCCCACCGCGGTGGAGCCGACGAACGACACCGCCTTGATGTGTGGGTGGGTGCACAGCTTGTCCACCACGTCCTTGCCGCCATGCACCACGTTGAGCACGCCAGGCGGAACGCCGGCTTCCAGTGCCAGCTCCACCAGCAGCATGGTCGACAGCGGGTCCTGTTCCGAAGGCTTGAGGACGAAGGTGTTGCCGCAGGCGATGGCCATCGGGAACATCCACAGCGGAATCATCGCCGGGAAGTTGAACGGGGTGATCCCGGCGCAGACACCGATCGGCTGGCGCAGGGTGTAGGTATCGACGCCACCGGCGACGTTCTCGGCGAACTCGCCCATCTGCAGGCTGCCGATCGAGCAGGCATGCTCGACCACTTCCAGGCCGCGGAAAATGTCGCCTTCGGCATCGGCGATGGTCTTGCCCTGTTCGGCGCTGAGTACCTGGGCAATACGCTTGGAGTGTTCGCGGATCAGCGCCTGCAGCTTGAGCATGATACGCATCCGCGCGCCGATCGGGGTCAGCTTCCAGGTCTGGAAGGCGCGATGCGCGGCTTCGATGGCGGCGTCGACTTCATCCGCCGTGGCGAAAGGTACCTTGGCCAGCACCTGCTGGGTGGCCGGGTTGGTGATGTCGTGCCACTCGCGGGTCTGGGATTCGACCCACTGGCCGTCGATCAGCAGCTTGACCTGCTGCAAGGTAGTGCCGTCGGACTTGAGGGATGCGTTCATACGGGTCTCCTGACTTCTTGAGGTTCTTATGCAGGGAGCCAAGGCGTGGGACCGCCTTGAAATGAGGCGTGCGTCGCGAGTTGGTTGTCGGACTGTTTTTGGAGTATAGATGTGCAAACTTCTAATAAGAACGCACATAAAAGCCGGTCCATCATGCAAAAAAACATCACCTCCCTCGGCTCGCTGAACTGGGACGACCTGAAGTTTTTCCTCGAAGTCGCGCGTACCCGCAAGGCCAGCAGCGCGGCCAAGCGCCTGGCGGTGGACTACACCACGGTGTCGCGGCGCATCGGTTCGCTGGAGGGCGCGCTAGGTACCCTGCTGTTCGAAAAGTCCCGGACCAACGGCTTTGTCCTGACCGCCGAGGGCCAGCGCCTGCTGGGTTATGCCGAGTCGATCGAAAGCACTCTGCACATGGCCTGCGAACAGGTCTCGGGCTCGGGCGTGGCCCTGTCCGGGCATGTGCGCATGGGCTGTACCGAAGGTTTCGGCAGCTTTTTCATCACCCCGCAGCTGAGCCATTTCGTCGACGCCTACCCGGCGATCTCGGTGGATATCCTGCCGCTGCCGCACTTCATCAGCCTGTCCAAGCGCGAGGCCGATATCGTCATCGCCCTGGAACGCCCGGAGCATGGCCCCTACGTCTGCTGCAAGCTCTGCGACTACCGCCTGCAGCTCTATGCGACCCAGGAATACCTCGACCAGCACCCACCGATCCGCCGCCCGGCGGACTTGAGCGAGCATCAATTCATCAGCTACGTGGACGACCTGGCGTTCAGCTCGGAGCTGTTGTACCTGGCCAACGTGCTGCCCGGCGCCAGCGCCAACCTGCGCAGCACCAGCGTCATCGCCCAATACGTGGCGGCCCAGCAAGGACGCTCGCTGGCGATCCTGCCCTGCTTCCTCGCAGCCCAGGACCCGCGCCTGCTGCCAGTGCTGCCGGAGGAAATAGACATCACCCGGCAGTTCTGGATGTACTGCCGCGAGGACCTGCGCAAGCTCAAGCGGATCACCCTGTTGTGGGATTACATCCGCAGCGTGACCGAACAGAATCAGGGCCTGCTGATGGGGCAGAGCCGGGAGATGGTGTTTGCCGACTCATAGTCCTGCAGGAAGATCAGCAGGCCCTGCCAAGGCTTTGTGGCAGGGATTGATCGTAATTGCCGGCCCCCGACAAACTCTCCATCCAAGTTCAGAATCGTCCTAAAGCCTTAGCCATCGCCACTTGCTAGGTTCGCGAAGCTCGACAAAGAGCCTCACGGATCAGCTAATGCAAGGACGATAAATGCTTTCTTCTGCTCGCCTGGGCGACAAACACCTCTGCCCGCTTCCCGGTCACGGCACGACACCTATTGCTTGCGCTTCTGGTGACATCAACATCAACTTCATGGGAGCAGCCCGAGTCGGTGACACTTGCGGTTGTGGCGCGGTCATCACCACGGGGTTTCCAACGATCATCCTGAATGGTCGTCCTATGGCCCACTTAGGGAGCCCCACCAGTCACGGCGGGACAATCATCACCGGGTCAGGCGATACCTTCGGTGGCTTTGTCATGGGGCCCACTCCTGGCGCGGCAATCATTAACTTCGCGGCGCTCGGAGTGTTCCGCTCAGATGGCTCGGTAGACGATGAAAAGATGGCGACCTTGCTGGCCGACCCGAGGCTGACCGAGAAGGCCACCGCTGCAAATGCTTTAGTCGATCCCAATGTGGCCTCTAAGACGCCTGAAGAGAAGCCAGAAGAAAAGGTCTGTAATGACCCAGACCAGATGGAAGAACTGGCGAGCTACATTGCGGGCGAGATGAATACCAATATCAACAGCCCGCCTGTGCGACAAATGAAAGACCTCAACAGCTTTAGTCCAACAGCTGAAACAAAGAAGTATAAGGAGCTTCCTTTCTATCTTCGTCTTGGCCAAAGCCCTGACTTCTATAGCTTAGCGCTGGGAAAGAAAGCGAAAGCTTTGGCTATCTGGACTGAGCGAGTCGGTCAGGGCCGACCCTGGGACCACAAGCCGAAGCTACAAGCGATGTTCAAGGATGTTTGGAACAAACAAGGGGGCTACGACTACTTCTATGACATCTGGTCGAACATCCACTATGGCTATGTTGGACTGGCTGGTGGACTCTCTGAAAGTGTCCTCTTGGACGGCGCAGGTATAGAGCAGATAGGCTCGGACGCTGCTCGGAAGGTTGAAGAGATTTTTGAAAAACCTAAAGCAGAATGGGAACGGCCCGGCCCGCATCGCTCTGCTGATATCGAGGGCATGAGGGCCTGGGATGATGCACCTGACCGAATATCCATTAGTATCGGCGTGAAACTCTATCGACAACGCCCCAACGGAGGCATAACAGCAAAGATGATCATGGACGAAGTTCTTGCAGTACAACCGAAGGAATGGGGGGAAGGTATCCGTGTCCACAAATGTAAGGCCCATTAAATACAGGTACATTTTTGGCATTCTCTTTCTGCTACTGCTGTCCCCCTTTGTGTTTTGGAGGGTAGCGACCCCAGTGGTCACGGTTCACTACTCCAAGGAAGGAAAAGAGAAGCTCTCTATGACCTGGAATACCGAACACCGAATTTATCGGAGTGGACGCGGGGGCCTATTTCCAGGAGAGGCGACATCTGATTTTGGTCATATTTTTCCAGATGCCGGGTTCTTCATGGAGTTCTATTGGTGGAGTGATACGGGCCGTAATCATTGCGTCAATATCACCCCTAAATGGCGAAGAACGGATATTTACCTCGACCTAAATGGCAATATTGATACCAGCCCAGAGAGCGGCACGGATACGGATCGCTTGAAGAAGTGCACTACGGACCCTGCTGATCCTTAAGAACTCCAAGCATCACCACTATGAGGTCACCCTGCCAGCAGCACTGCAAAATCCACTCGGCACAGCCTGGTCCTGCTATCGCGAAGACCTAGCGAATCACCCCGCTGTGGGAACCGCAGTGTAAAGGAAGAATCAGGGCCTGCTGGCATGATGGTCTTCGCCGATCAGTCGGCGATGACCACGATCGAGACGCGACGGTTTTCGGTGCGTCCGGCCACCGTGCTGTTGGAGGCCACCGGTTCGCTGCTGCCCAGGCCGCGCAGCTGGATGTTTTCTTCGCGCATGCCCGTGGCCACCAGTACCTTGCTCACGCTTTTCGCCCGGCGCAGGGACAGTTGCTGGTTGTAGCTTTCCCTGCCGGAGCCATCGGTGTGGCCATCGACCCGGACCTTGTCGATGTGCACGCTGACCAGCGCCTTGCCGATATGCTCAACGATGCCGGTGCTGGCGGCATTCAACCTATCGATGTCGCTGCCGAACAGCACCTTGCCGGACAGGCCGAAGGCCCAGCCCTCGTCCGTCAGCTCAAAGCCCTCCTGCTTGAGCACCGCCACTTGCTGCGGGGTCAGTCCCTTGGGCGGCACGCTCTGGCAACCGGTCAATGAAAGCAGCGCCAGCAACAGGCCGGTGGTGAAAAGTCGCAAGAAAGGTCGAGTCAGTGAAAACAAAGAATTAGCTCCTGGATTGAACGTGAACGACGGGGGGCTCCGACCCCGCGGTGTGTTGCCCGCCTCGAGAGACACGCTTGGCCTGATACATCGCCGCATCGGCGGCATTGAGCAGAGCTCCCGGGGTGGTGCCATGATCAGGGTAGACGGCAATACCGATACTGAGTGAAGTCAGTACCGAAGTACTGCCCGGCAAGGCAATCGGCATCGCCATGCTGGCGATGATTTTTTCGGCGATACGCTCGGCATCCTCGATGCGGTGCAGCGGGGTCAACAGAATGGCGAACTCGTCGCCCCCCAGGCGTGCCACCAGGTCTTCCTCGCGCAACTGCGCGCGCACCCGCGACGCCACCGCCATCAGCACCGCGTCGCCGGCGGCGTGACCGAAGTTGTCGTTGATGCCCTTGAAACGGTCACTGTCGAGAAACAGCACCGCCACCCGTTCGTTGAGCTTGCTGGCGCTGCGCAGCGCACGGATCAGCCGGCCCTCGAAAAACGCCCGGTTCGGCAACCCGGTCAGGCTGTCATGGCTGGCCTGGTGGGCCAGGGTTTCGTTTTCGCTCTGCAAGTGGGTTTGCCAGGCTTCCAGCTCATCAAGCAGGGCATTGAAGTCGTTGCCCAGGTTGTCCAGTTCGGCAATTTCCGCCGGCGGCACCCGGACGTCGAATGCCCGCTCGCGGCGCGCGGCATGGGCCACATCGGCCAGGCTGCGCAGCGGCCCGGTAATGCCGCGCAACTGCCGGCGCGCCAGGTACAGCGCCACCCAGGCGCTCACCGCGATACACAGGACAATCCCCACCAGCCCGCTGAGCAGGAAGCGCAGCAGGCTGCCGCCGTGCCCGGTCAGGGCGATGCTGCCGATTTCCTGGCCCTGATGCATGATCGGCACGGTGATGGGCTTCTCGAGAAAGGCCCGGGCGATCTGCATTTCCAGATCGGTCAGCAAACCGATTTCCGGCCGCTCCCAATGGGCCAGCACGCGCCCCCGGGCATCGAGCACCTGGGCATCGGCCACCTCTTCGGTGGAGGCAATCAGGGCCAGGGCTTCGGTCGCCGCGGCGCTGTCGTTGAACACCACCGCCGCTTCGACCGTGTAATTGATCGAACGCGCGATCAGATGCAGGTTGTGATCGGCATACACCCGCAACGCCAGCACCCCGAGCAATGTCAGGGACAGGCTGGCCATGGAAATGGCCAGCAGGGCGACAATCAGGTGCCCGCGGCCAATGACCGAACGCAATGTAGGGCGAGCAGGAGATTTGAAGAAGCTCATGGCGCCGCCGGTCGACGACGAGAGAGTTGCAGCACACTTGGATGAATCCGCACGCCACTGCGGGCCACCGAATCCAGGTTGACCTCGAATGACACCTGATTGTCACTGACGCGCAGGCAGAACAGGCTGCCGACCGTGCACTGGTCGCCACCCTCGCTGATGCTCAATACCGGATGACCGACCAGGGAAGTGAACAGGCGGGCGCGCTGGTCGTCGGTCAGCTTGCCGATGTACACCGCATCGCACTCGCTGACGATGGCCGGGTTGTCGGCCAGCAAGCGCCGCACCAAAACCGGGCGGCCCGTGGCCTGGGTCGTGCCCTTGACCAGGTCATCGGTGTATTCGGTCGGCCCCACCACGCACAGACGCAATTGCGCCGGCTCCACCGGCCAGCGCGCATAACTGAGAATCCCCAGCACCACTTGAGTCACCGCCTTGGCGCGCTGGTCTGCCAGGCTGGTAGCGGCAGGCTCGGGTTGCGCGACGGCAAAAGTGCTCAGCAGACAGACCAGGGCGGACAGCAGTATCTGCCTCCAGCCCGAAAAGCGCTCTGTCGCCGAGACAGCCACGTTCATGCAGGGATTCTCTTTGATCTTCATACAATGATGCCGCAACGATAGCACAGCCGGTGAAACCGCCGCGAGGTTCCCAGGCATGGGTAGCAGGCTATTGGTTTAGAAAAAAATGAAGTAACGATTTGAGCCTTCCTATTCTTCATGCCTGCATCGCCTGCTTAAGATCGGCGCCAGAGAGCGAGCCGTCCAGACCGCCCTCGGTGAGACCGGATCCGCAGAGACCCGGCTCAAGGAATGTCTTTTGCTACTGCCCAGTATCGCCGCTTCGGCCCAGTGCCTTTGCGGTGCCATGAGTAGCCCAAGACATCTTTGAGGTTAGCCGATGCAACTGGAAATATTCCGCACACTCTGGGGCTATACCGCCAGCCCGGCCCAGGCCCTCGACGAGCTGCTGGCCGCCGGCTTCGACGGTATGGAAGCCCGCCTGCCTTTGCAAGCCCGCGAACGCGGCGAATTCGGCACTTTCCTGCGGGACAATCGCCTCGCCTACATCTGCACGGTTTTCACCGCCTACGACGTCCTGCCAAAACAGTCGGCCGCGTTCCAGGAACACCTGCTGGACCTGGAGCGCAAGCTCGCCTGGGCCGCCGAACTGGCGCCGCGCTTCGTCAATCTGCTGGCCGGCAACGACCGCTGGCCCCTGGCCCAGCAAGTGGAGTTCTTCGGCCAGGCCATGGAGCTGGCGCGCAAGCATGGCCAGTTCTGCAGCTTCGAGACTCACCGCGCCCGCTCGCTGTTCAATCCCTGGGTCACCCTGGAGCTGATCCGGCAATTGCCCGACCTGCGGTTCACCAGCGATATCAGCCACTGGGTCGTCACCTGCGAACGCCTGCTGGATGACCCCTTCGATGACCTGAGCGCCTTCGTCGAGCGCGTTCACCATATCCAGGCCCGGGTCGGCTATGACCAGGGGCCACAAGTCCCGCACCCCGCCGCCCCGGAATATGCCCGTGAACTGGCGTTCCACCAGCAGCACTGGGAAGCCATCTGGCATTCGCAAAAGGCCCGTGGTTACCAGGTCAGCACCCTGACCCCGGAGTTCGGCGCCGACGGCTACCTGCATCACCTGCCCTTCACCAACGTGCCGGTGGCCGACCTCTGGTCGCTGAACCAGTGGATGGCCAGGACCGAGCGCGAACACTTCGACCACTTCGCCCACTCAACCCGTCCGTGAGGTTCTTGCGTCATGCCCGATAAAATCGATAAAACCCCGGCCAAGGCCAACTTCAAGCACATTCCGGTGGTGGACATCGCCGGCCTGTTCAGCATCGAGCTGGAGCACCGGCTGGCCGTTGCCGAGCAGCTGGGAGCGGCCGCCAGCGAAGTGGGCTTTCTCTACATCACCAGCCATGGTATCGACCCGCAGTTGATCGCCGGCCTGCGCCAGGCCGCCAGGGACTATTTCGCCCAGCCCCTGGACAGCAAGATGCAGCACTACATCGGCACCTCGAAAAGCCACAAGGGTTTCGTCCCCGAGGGCGAGGAGGTGTATTCCAAGGGCAAGCCGGATCACAAGGAAGCCTTCGACATCGGCTTCGAAGTCGCGGCCGACGATCCTCTGGTCCTGGCCAACACGCCGCTGCTGGGGCCGAACGAGTGGCCAGAACTGCCCGGCTTCAAGGAGGCGGTGCAAGCCTATTACGCGGCCGTCTTCGCCCTCGGCAGGCGCCTGTTCGGCGGGTTCGCCCTGGCCCTGGGCCTGGAGGAAAACTATTTCGACGCCCTGGTCACCCGCCCGCCTTCCAAGCTGCGCCTGATTCACTACCCGTTCGACGACGTGGCCCAGGATGCCCCCGGCATCGGCGCCCACACCGACTACGAGTGCTTCACCATCCTGCTGGCCGACAAGCCGGGCCTGGAGGTGATGAACAACCTGGGCCAGTGGATCGACGCCCCGCCCATTGCCGACGCCTTCGTGGTGAACATCGGCGACATGCTGGAGGTGATGACCGCCGGCGCCTTTGTCGCCACCGCCCACCGGGTGCGCAGCGTCAGCGAGGAGCGCTACTCGTTCCCGCTGTTCTACGCCTGCGACTTCCATACCCAGATCAAGCCTTTGCCACAGTTCGCCAAGGCCTCGGACGACTATGAGCAGATCACCATCGGCGAGCACATGTATGGCCAGGCCCTGCAGACCTACCAGTACCTGCGCAAGCGCGTGGAGAACGGCGAGATCCGCCTGCCGGAAAAGGCCCGCAAGCCTTCGAGCTTCGGACACCTGAAACACCAGTCGCAAGCGTCCTGACCACCCTTTTGCCCTTTGCTTCCATCCCCTGGAGAGACCCACGATGCTTAACAAAAACAACGTTGCTCGCCTGACCCTGCTCACCGCCGGCCTGTTGTGCGCCACCGCCGGCCTGGCCTCGACCGCGACACCCGGACAGCTGAAGATCGGCATGGAAATCACCTACCCACCGTTCGAGTCCTATGACAGCGAGAAGAACGTGGTCGGCTCCGACCCGGAACTGGCCCATGCCCTGGCCAGGCACATGAACGCCAAGGCCGAGTTCGTCGACACCAAGTTTCCCAGCCTGATCCTCGGCCTCAACGCCGGTCGCTACGACGCGATCATTTCCGGCATGTACATCACTCCGGAACGGCAGACCCAAGCCATGACCATCGCCTATGCGAAAACCGGCGCGGCGATCATGACGTCCAAGGACAGCGGCCTGAATCCGCAAACCCCTGAAGACCTGTGCGGCCTGAAGGTCGGGCTGGAACAGGGCACCACCTGGGTCAGCCAGTTGCAGAAGCTCTCCAGCGACTACTGCGTGCCGAACAACAAGGGCGCGATCAGTGTCAGCGAATACCCCTCGGCACCTGAGGTGACCCAGGCCCTGCTGTCGAAGAACATCCAGGCCCAGGTGGAAATCGCCGGCGCGGCGAAGATGATCGCCGAACGCACCCAGGGTCGGGTGGTGGTCACCAGCCAGCACCTGATCTATCAGCAAACCCTCGGCATCTTCGTCAAGAAAGGCAACGACGCCACCTACAAGGCGCTGCAGGAAGCCTTCGCCGAGAGCCGCAAGAACGGCGAGTACGCCGCGATCCTCGGCAAATACAACCTGGAACCGGTGACTGACTGACAAGCCACTGCGGCGCAGGGATGCGCCCGTGACCGGCCCCCGATCGAGCGCGCAGCGCCCGTCCTGATGCCTGCGATCCGAAGCCGCCCGAGGTGTTTATGCAATTTGACTGGTCCTACTTCATCTCCCTGTTCTCCCTGCCCAGCTTCTGGCACGCCTGCGTCACCGTGGTCCAGCTCAGCGCGCTGGCCTGGTTCATCGGCATGCTGCTGGGCTTTCTCCTGGCCTCGGCCAAACTCTCCACGGCCGCCTGGATCAGAACCCCGGCAGCGCTGTACATCTGGTTCTTTCGCAGCATTCCGCTGCTGGTGCTGGTGGTCTTCGTCTACAACCTGCCCCAGCTGTTTCCGGCCACCGGTTCGGTGCTGTCCAACCCCTTCTACTCGGGGCTGCTCGCCCTGGTGGTGACCGAAGCGGCGTACATGGCGGAAATCCATCGCGGCGGGCTGATCTCGGTGGCCAAGGGGCAGAAGGAAGCCGGCCGCGCGCTGGGCATCGGCCTGATCGGTCTGCAACGGCTGATCGTCATCCCCCAGGCCTTCCGCATTTCCCTGCCGACCCTGATCAACGAGTACATCACCGTGGTCAAGCTGACCTCTCTGATCTCGGTGATCTCCCTGACCGAACTGCTCACCGTCGGCCAGCGCCTGTATGCGCAGAACTTCCTGGTGATGGAGACCCTGGCCGCGGTGGCGGTGTACTACGTGCTGATCGTCACCCTGTTCGCCTGGCTGCTGCAGCGCCTGGAGCGCCACCTGGACCTGAACCTGCGCACCCCGCAAACCCTGGATGACGCCGGCACCGAGCGGCTCCGGCAACAGGCACAACCGCAGCACAGCCGCCCTCGCCCACGACCGGTAGCCGGCAGCGCCCCAGCCCTGCAACTGCAAAACATCCACAAGCGCTACGGCGATCATCAGGTGCTCAAGGGCGTCGACCTGAACGTCGCCAGTGGCCAGGTGATTTCCATCATCGGTCCGTCCGGCTCGGGCAAGACCTCGCTGATCCGCACCATCAACGGCCTGGAGCGCATCGACCAGGGCGAGATCGTGCTGTTCGGCAACAGCTTCATCAGCGCTGGCGACAACCTCAACAGCCCGCAGGTGCGCGAGGGGGTGCGGCACATCGGCATGGTCTTTCAGAACTTCAACCTGTTCCCCCATCGCAACATCCTCGACAACATCTGCCTGGCGCCGCGTTACCACGGCAGCAGCAAGGCCCTAAGCGAGCAGCAGGCCTACGCCTTGCTGGACAAGGTCGGCCTGCTGGCCCACGCCCACAAGTACCCGCACCAGCTGTCCGGCGGCCAGCAGCAGCGCGTGGCGATTGCCCGGGCCCTGGCGATGGAGCCGCAGATCATGCTTTTCGACGAGCCGACCTCGGCCCTCGATCCCGAGCTGGTGGGCGATGTGTTGAATGTGATCCGCGACCTGGCCCGAGAGGGCATGACCATGTTGATCGTCACCCACGAGATGGACTTCGCCCTGTCGATTTCCGATCGGGTGATCTTCATGGAGGGCGGCAATATCCAGCTGGACGCCAGCCCGCAAGCAATCCGCGAAGCAGCGGCGGGGGAACGGGTCAGACGCTTCATGGGGCTGGAGCAGCCAAGCGCGACGGCACTGGCGGCGGCGCTCTGATCGAGTGCCGAACGCCAGCGACCCGGCGTTCAACCCAGGTCGAGCATCAAGCCGCTCAGGCGCTTGACCTTGCGCCGCACCGCCTCTTCGAACACCCCGGCCCGCGGCTCGATCAGGCTGAACCAGTCCTTGGCCCGGGTGATACCGGTGTAGATCAGTTCCTTGGTCAGCACCGGGTTCAGCGCCTCGGGCAGGATCAGCGCGGTGTGGGCGAATTCCGAGCCCTGGGATTTGTGCACGGTCATGGCGTACACGGTTTCTACATCGTTGAGCCGGCTCGGCAACACGAAACGCACGCCACCCTGGCCGTCGTTGCGCGGGAAGGCCACCCGCAGCACCAGGCGTCCGTCTTGCGTGCCTTCGTGCTCGGGCAACTTCAAGGCAATGCCGATATCGCCGTTCATCAAGCCCAGGCCGTAATCGTTGCGGGTCATCAGCACCGGACGACCTTCGTACCACTGTTGATCGCTTTCGATCAGCCGCGCCTTGAACAGGGCGGCGGTGATCCGCTGGTTCAACCCCTCGACACCCCAAGGCCCCTTGCGCACCGCGCAGAGCAACTGGAACTGGTCGAAGGCCAGCAGCACATCGCGGGCCCAGGCGGTCCAGCGCGGATCTTCCAGCGCTGTATCGGCAGGCGGGCGCTGGCCGCGCAACAGGCTCAGGTAATGCCGGTAACCCTGCGGCCCGTCGCCGTGGCCTTCCAGCAGCAAGCGCTCCAGGGCGCGGTCCTGCTCGCCCTTGAGGCTCAGGCCATACAGGTCGGCATGGCTGCGAGCGGCCAGCAGGCGGCGCGCTTCCTCGGCCTGCTGCTGGTTGACCCAGCGCGCCAGCTGGCCGATACCGCTGCCTTCGCCGAAGCGCCGGGAGTGGCGCAGCATCACCACCTGCTGGGCCAGCGGGTGAGTGCCGGCATTGTCTTCCTGCAGTCCGCTGTCCGCCAGTTGTTCACCGCTGACGGCCTCGAGCCAGCTGCGGGTCTGCGGGCTGTACCAGCCGGCCTCGGCATCGCGGCACAGGTCGCCAAGCACCGCGCCGGCTTCCACCGAGGCCAGTTGATCCTTGTCCCCGAGCAACACCAGGCGCGCGTGTACCGGCAGCGCATCGAGCAGATTGGCCATCATCTCCAGATCGATCATCGAGGCTTCGTCGACCACCAGCACATCCAGCGGCAAGCGGTTACCGGCGTGATGGCGGAAGTGCCGGGTGCCCGGACGATTGCCCAGCAGCCGGTGCACCGTGGTCACGTCGCTGGGGATCTTCTCGCGCACACTGTCGTCGACCGACAGGGAGCGCACTTGCAGGCTGATGGATTCGGTGAGGCGCGCCGCCGCCTTGCCAGTGGGCGCGGCGAGGCGGATGCGCAAAGGCTTGCCGGCTTCGACAGCCGGGGCCTGGAGCAAGGCCAGCAGGCGCACCACGGTGGTGGTTTTACCGGTTCCCGGTCCACCAGTGATGATGCTGAAGGCACCTCGGGTGGCCAGCGCACAGGCAAGCTTCTGCCAGTCCACCGGCCCCGCCGCCTTGGCCGCGCCGAACAGGCCGCCGAGGCGCTCGGCCAAATCCGCGGGAGTTTCCTCCTGCACCGCCAGGCGCTGGCGCAAGGCATTGTCGATGCGCCGCTCATAGGCCCAGTAACGGCGCAGATACAGGCGCTTGCCCGACAACACCAGCGGCCGCTGGCGGGCCTGCTCGCTCTGGTCGGCCGCCAACGCCACCAGGCGACTGGCCGCCAGGGCCTTGCACCAGTGCGCGCCGTCCAGCGTCGCCAGCACCTGCGACGGCAGTACCGCCGCCGTGCTTTGCAGGTCGCCTTCCGGCGGCAGGGACAGGGCGAAGTCCGGCTCCTTGAGGGTTTCGAACAGGTCCAGGCAGACATGCCCGTGGCCCAGTTGATGGCTGGTCAGCGCCGCGGCCATCAGCACCAGTGGATCGCCTTGTGACTCCAGTTCATGGAGGAAGCCTACGAAAGCCTTGTCCAGCGCGCGCAACCATCCGCGCTCGACCCAACGATCGAGCAACAGCAGCAAATCGCCGGCCCGAACCAGGGGCGCCAGGTCGGGCTGGGGTTCCAGCGGCGTCAGCAGATCCTCGATCACAGCAATACTCCCTGTTCCCACGCCGGCTCGGCCCTGGGCTGCTCGGGTTTGCCCTGGAACAAGCGGTCCAGGCGTTCGATCAGCTCACGGGGTGGCCGGGTGAAAAACACGCCGCGGCTGGCCGAGCCCGTGCCGCGCAAGAACAGGTACAGGGCACCGCCCATGTGCCGGTCGTAATCGTAGTCCGCCAGGCGCGCCCGCAACTGGCGATGCAGGGCCAGCAGGTACAGCACGTATTGCAGGTCGTAACGGTTGTCGAGAATCGATTGTTCCATGGCCTGCTCGGTATAGGCGGCGTCATCCACGCCCAGCCAGTTGGATTTGTAGTCGGCCACGTAATAGCGCCCTTGATGCTCGAAGGTCAGGTCGATGAAGCCCTTGAACATGCCATTGAGCAGTACCGGTTCGGCGGTCACCCGAGGCACGCTTTGATGGGTGTACTGGCGCACCAGCTCGTCGAGCTTGAGCACATCGACCTTGTGGCTGGCGAACCAGAACTCCATCTCGACCCGGTATTGGCTCAACTGCGCGAGCACCACCGGCGGTCGCCCCGCCCCGGCTGGCAAAGGCAGTTGCAACAGATTCCGCAACCAGTCGCTCAGGGTCTTGATCCAGCCTTGCCAACCGCGGCGATTACAGCGCCGAGCGATGGCGTCCTCAATGGCGACGGGGTCGGCGGCGAACCCCTCGTCACCGGCCCACTCCAGCAGGCCGTGGAGGAAGGTCCCCGGGTTCGGCCCACGGGGGAAACGATGGATGTCCGCGCCGCTGGCCACGACTTCACGCGGGGCATCGGGGTCGAGGCGTTCATCGTCGAAGAGTTTCTGCGCCTGCGGGCTTTCCGGCGCCTCGGTACTGCCGGCACCCAGGCTGTCGCTGATACGCAGGGCACTATAGGACGCGATCCACCAGTTCTCCGCGGCGCGCCGCTTGGGAGCCAGGGGCGCCAACAGGGTGGCGTCGTTGCGCGGTGGATGGAAACGGCTGTCGGTGGCGCTGGGCATTTCGCTGACACTCATGGCCTCGCAGCCTTGCTGCTGGTCTTGCAGCCAGCGCGCCAGGCCGCTGGACTCGTTCAACAACGCACCGCCGCCCAACAGGTAGCCCAGGGCCGAGAGGTGCAGCACCGAGCTGTTGTGGTTGCCGCGCTTGAGGTCGGCGACACCCAGCCAGCAGGCATGCTGGGCACGGGTCAGCGCCACATAGAGCAAGCGCAGGTCTTCGGCCAGACGTTCGTCGTCGGCCTGGGCAATCAGCTCCGGGGTTGGCCGTAGCGTCACCTGGGCCTTGCCCGACTCGTCGTGGTAGTGCAGCGGCAGGCGACTGCCATCCACCGGCTTGGCCGAACAGATGAACGGCAGGAACACCAGCGGGTACTCCAGGCCCTTGGATTTGTGGATGGTTACCACCTTGACCAGTTGTTCGTCGCTTTCCAGACGCAGGATCTGTTCTTCGCCAGCCTGCCCGGACAAGGCCAGGTGCTCGGCCAGGTGGCGGATCAGCGCTTGTTCGCCGTCCAGCTCGGCGGCCGCCTGCTGCAACAGTTCGGACAGGTGCAGCAGGTTGGTCAGCACCCGTTCGCCATCGCTGCGGGCGATCAGGGCCTGGGGCAACTGGAAGTCATGCAGCAGGCGCCGCAACATCGGCAGCACACCCTGGGTACGCCAGATCAGGCGATAACCGCGAAACTGCATGACCCGGCTCTCCCAGGCCAGCTCGTCCTGGTTCAGGCGCTCCAGCTCAACCAGTGGCAGGTTCAGGGTGATGGAGGCCAGCGCGGCGCGTAGTGGACGCTCGATATCCGGTTCGGCACAGGCCTTGAGCCAGGCCAGCAGGTCGTGGGCCTCCTGGGCGGCGAACACCGAGTCCTTGTCCGACAGGTACACGCTGCGCACCCCGCGCGCGGCCAGTTCGCCGCGCACGGCCTGGGCCTCCTTGCCATCGCGCACCAGGATGGCGATGTCCGCCGGCAGCAGGCCCTTGAAGGGCTGGCCGTCACGGGCGAAGCCGGCGCTGGCCTGCTGTCCGCCGTTGAGCAAGGCGACAATTTCGCTGGCGCAGGCCGCCGCCAGTTGCTGCCGATACAGCGCACCGGAAATGGCTTGCTCCGTGGACAGGTGCCAGATATTCAGCGCCGGCACCACCTGCCCGTCTCTGTGTAGCTGCTCCTTGCGCCCCTGGGAGGCCACCGACAGGAACGGCACCGGGTTCTCTCCGTTCTTTTCCCGGAACAGGAACGCGCCGCGTCCCTGTTCACGGGACTCGGCACGCTCGAATACGTGGTTCACCGCCTTGACCATGGCGTGGCTGGAACGGAAGTTGGTGCCCAGGGTATGCAGGCGGCCGTTGGTGGCCTGGCGAGCGCGCAGGTAGGTGTAAATGTCCGCCCCACGGAAGGCGTAGATCGCCTGCTTGGGGTCGCCGATCAGGAACAGCCCGGTCTCGGGGTTGTTGTCCTCGATGCGGTAGATGCTTTCGAAGATCCGGTACTGCACCGGGTCGGTGTCCTGGAATTCGTCGATCAGGGCCACCGGGAACTGCTCGCGAATCAGCGTCACCAGACGCTCGCCACCCTCGGCCTGCAACGCGGCGTCGAGGCGCAGCAGCATGTCGTCGAAGCCCATCTCGGCACGGCGGCGCTTCTCCTCCTCGAAGCGCGCGCCGACCCAACGCGCGGCGTGTTGCAGCACCGCAGCGTCGGGGCTCGGCAGGGCATCGAGCGCGACCTTGAGCCCGGCCATGGCGTCCAGCGCGGGATGATCCGGCGCATCGCCTTTCCAGGCCTCGGCCATGCCTTCGGGGGTCAGGCGGCTGAAGCCGGTACCGATATCCAGTTGTTCTATGGACTCGTCTTCGGCCCAGGCGGTGATCTTTTCGAACCAGGGCTCGAAGTAACGCGCCTGCATCTTGCGGCCATCGACCGTCTTGCTGGCGACGCCTTGCAAGCAGATCTCCCGCAGTTGCTCAGCCCATTGCCGCCAAGGCGCCTTGAGCTGCACCAACGCCGCGCGACGCTCCAGCAAACAGGCTTCGATCAACTGCGCCGGCGTCTGCTCCGCGTCCACTTCTCGCTCGCTGCCAAACAGCGCGCGCACCCTGGGCAGCAAGGCCGCGGGCCCACCCCAGTTGGCCCGCACCCAGTTCAGCGCATCACCCTGCATCGGGTAGCAAAACAGCCGCCAGTAGTCGCGCAGCACTTCGCCCAGCAGATCGCTGTGGTCGGTTTCCAGGGTCTGGGTAAACAGGCTGCCACTGTCGAACGCATGCTCGCGCAGCATGCGCTGGCACCAACTGTGGATGGTCGAGACCGCGGCCTCGTCCATCCATTGCGCGGCGATGTCCAGGCGGCTGGCGCAACCCGGCCATTGCTCGGCAGCGAACTGATCGCGCAGCTCGGCAATCAGCGCGTCGGGCGCGGCGGTTTCATCGCGGAAGAAGCGTGCGGCTTCAGCCAGGCGGGTGCGGATCCGCTCGCGCAGTTCCTTGGTCGCCGCATCAGTGAAGGTCACCACCAGAATCTGCGGTGGCAGCAACTCGCGACCGAACCCGGCCGGCTCGCCGCCGTGCCCCAGCACCAGGCGCAGGTAAAGCGCCGAAATGGTAAAGGTCTTGCCCGTACCGGCGCTGGCTTCGATCAGTTGGCTGCCCCGCAGCGGGAACGCCAGGGCCAAAGGTGCTTGCCGGGTCATGTGTCAGCCTCCCCATTGGCCGCGGAGCGCCAGGGCGCCTGTAAGAGTGGGCGATACAACGCATCAACCCAGCCGCTGAAGGTTTCGTCGGCGATCAACGCGTTGTAGTCCGGGTACTGGCGCGCCAGGGCCGGGCTTTCCCGACGCTCGCCATCGCTGGTCTGGCCGTCGCCTTCATAAGCTTTGCGCGCCGCCGCTTCGGCCTTGCCCGGATCGCTCTGGCCCAACCAGGCAAAAGCGGTTTTCACGGCTACCGGCAACGGCTGGCACATGCCCGCCTGCCAGGCCAACAACAGATCGCCCAGGCTTTGCAGCGCCGATTCGCGGTCCAAAGGCGGCAGCAACAAGGTGTCGTCGCTGGCCACCAGCGCGGTGGTCAAGGTATAGCCGCTGGCACAGGCCACCAGATGATTGACCCAGGGCCGGGTCAGGCGGTGCCATTTGCGGGTCTTGGGTGAGCCAATGCTGTTGGGGATGGTGGTGACCGACAGCAGCCCGCCGTCGCTACGTTGGTGCAGGCCGCTCAGCCAGCCTTCGAGCTTCACGTCCTTGAGTTCAAGGGTAATCGGCAAGGCGCTGGTGACCGGCGCAGGCCATAACTCCAGCAATTGCCGATAGCGCATCAAAAGATCCGGCAAGGGCTCGATCAGCTCTCGTTGCAGGCTCTCGCCAAAACCGGCCATGGGTAACAAGCCGCTGGCCTGTAGCCGTTGCGCCTGGGCCTGCAGGGCCTGGTCCGGATCATCGGCGCAGTTCAACGCCGCCTCCAGCAGGCTGTCGCTCAGGCTGTAGCGTTGCAGCGCGTCGAGTACAAAGGGTTCCTCGTCGGCCAATGGCGCGTCGGCCGCCTCGAAGAACACCTTGAGGCGCTGACTGAAGAAATGTCGCACCGGGTTGCGCAGGAAGTCCTGCAACTGCCCCAGGCTCAACGGTTCCTCCTGGACATAGGGCGCCAGAGGCTCAAGCGCTTGAGCGGCCGCTTGGGTCTGGTGCAACAGCTGCCACTCTCGGGCATAGCTGAACAGCCCATGGCCTTCATGGAAGTAGCGGGCACTGAACGGTTGCAGTGGATGCTCCTGGGTCATGGCGTCGAGCGGATTGTCCTGGTCATTCGCCAGCTTCCAGCCACTGGCCAGGTGATCGCGCAACTGGCCGATCAGCACCGAGGCCGGGCGCTCGCTGTTGTCGCGAATGCTGCGACCGACCCAACTGACGTACAGCTGATCCCGCGCCGAAAGCAGCGCCTCCAGCAGCAGGTAACGGTCGTCTTCGCGCCGCGAACGGTCACCGGGCCGGTAGTCGCTGCCCATCAGGTCGAAATCCAGCGGCGGCTGCGCCCGCGGGTAGTCGCCGTCGTTCATCCCCAGCAGGCATACCAGCTTGAAGGGAATCGCGCGCATCGGCATCAGTGTGCAGAAGTTCACCGCACCGGCCAGGAAACGCTGGGACAAGCGGCCCTGGTCCAGGCCAGCCAGCCAGGCTTCGCGGACCACGGTCAGCGGCAGCTCATCATGCAGGCCAACCGACTCGCAGGTTTCCAGCCAGGTTTCGCGCAAGTCTTCGAGTTGGCTCAGCAGGTAGTCGTCATGCTCGGTACTGGCCAGGAAGAACTGCTGCGTGAGTGCTTGCAGGCGCTCGCCCCACTGTGGCGGCGAAGCCGGCAAAGTGAGGTTCTGATACGCCATCTCCAGGGCATCGAGCAGAGCCACCAGCGGCCCGATCAGGGCCGCATCCAGGCCGCCGATCTCATCGTAAGGCTCGATCCCCTCGCAGGCATCGGAACGTCCCACGGCGTAACCCAGCAACATGCGGCGCAGGCCGAAACGCCAGCTGTTCTGCTCCAGTTCCTCGGGCAATCCCAGGTCGGCCCGTTGTTCGGCATTCATGCCCCAGCGGATGCCGGCGCCTTCGATCCAGCGATGCAAGGTCGGCAGATCGGCCTCATCAACGCCAAAACGTGCGCGTAATGCCGGAACATCCAGCAGGTCGAGGATTTCGCTGACGGGGAACCGGCTGTCCGGCAGCTTGAGCAGATGCTCCACGGCAATCAACAGTGGGTCGCGGCCACGTTGGCCCTGGTCCGTCAGGGTGAACGGAATAAAACGCCGATCGTCACGCTCCAACTGGCCGAAGACCGCGCGAATATGCGGTGCGTAACTGTCGATATCCGGAACCATCACGATCACATCCCGCGGACGCAATTCAGGGTCCTCACTAAAGCGCGCAAGCAGCTGGTCATGGAGAATTTCCACTTCGCGCTGGGCACTGTGGGCAATGTGAAAACGGATCGACTTGTCCTGGTGCAGATCGACCGCCGGCCACAACTGGCGGGTCTCCTCCAGCGGGCGCAATTCGAGGATATCGTCCTGCAGCTGATTCAGCAGGGTCTGCGGCTGACTCTCGCTGAACAGGTCGATACGGCCGTCGCGAAAGGCCGAGCGATAGCTGTTGGGATCGTCATAGCTGTCGAGCAGGTTGATGTAGTCACGGCCCTGTTTACCCCAGGCGGCGAGCAGCGGGTGGGCATGTTGATGCAGGGTCTGCGGGTCGAGCACCGCGGGCATTCCCGCCTTGCGCGCCTGACGTTTGTATTGATGGCGCAGCAGGTCCTTGTCGGCGACGATATCCGCCCAATGGTGACGACAAGGGTTGTGTACACACAGCAGGACCTGGCTGAAGCGGGCCAGTCCGGCCAGGGCTTCCAGGGCTTGCGCCGGCAAAGAGGAAATCCCGAAAACGATCACTCGTGAGGGCAACCCTTGTGGCGCCTTTTCCAGGTTGAGGATTCGTTCGATGAAACGTTGGTGAACGCCGGCGCGACTTTGCGCCATGCCCTCCTCCCCCACATCCAGCAACAACGCCCGCCACAGTTCGGCCTGCCAGCAGTTGGCGGGGGTCAGGGTCTTGGGCTCACCTCGAGCGCTGCGTAGTTGATGCCTGCCTGCAGCCCAGTCTTCCAGCCAGTCGGCGCGATAAACCTGATATTGGTCGAACAGGTCAGCCAGGCGCTCGGCCAATTGATAGCGCTTGCGCAGATCCGTGTCGTGAGTAAGGAAACGGCGTAGGGGCTCGAAGTGCGGCTGATCGATCAGTTCGGGCAAAAGCCGCATCAGGCGCCAGGTCAGCGGCGCTTTATCCAGCAGGGATTTGGGCGGGATCTCATCGCGTCCCAGCACCATGCGATAAAGCTGCCACATGAAACTGCCGGGGAGCTGCACATCGATGGCAGCAGCGATGCCACAGCCGCCCATGTCGTCATCCTCGGAGTCCTCAGCCAGGGCCAGCTTCAGCCATTGGGCGATGCCGTTGCTCTGGACCAGGGCGATCTCATTCTCCAGCGGCGCCAAGGGGTAACGCCGCATCCAGCTGACCACCAGGCTGCGCAACTCGTCCAGGCGGTTACCGTGAACCACCATAAAACCAGCGCTGAGGGACGTGGCGTCCGGCATAAGGGCTTCCTTGGAAAATGCAAAAGCTAGGGCCGAACCTTAGCACTGTCACGCAGCGGTGACAGCTGAGAGGACCAACGTGAGTGTTGCGAGGAATAAGGCATTTTTTGT
>NZ_JACNDE010000043.1:0-56022 GCF_017351415.1 Pseudomonas sp. FW305-25
GCGAGTTAAGTCCCTCCACCCCGACAGGCCCACCTTAAGACATACAAGCGAGCTTGCTCAGAACGTCTTGGCACCGCAAGGTCCGAGGCGCCTGCATCGCGAGCAAGCTTCGCTCCTACAGAAGATAAAGGCAGTGCGTCACGCCATCAGGCGCCGTGGCACTTCTTGAATTTCTTGCTGCTGCCACATGGGCAAGGGTCGTTGCGGCCGACATCTTTCAAGGCGTTGCGCACCGGCTCCTGGTGAGCATGGTTGCAATGCGGACCGTGAACATGGCCATGGTCGTGATCGTGGTGGTCATGATCGTGGTTGCAGTCAGGGCCATGGACATGGGGTTGCTGGGTCATCGAGGTTGCTCCGGAATAAAATCGGCGGGAATTATCTCGCCTTTGCGCGCCAGGTGCACGTCATGGCCGATGAATAATCCGGTTTCCAGCAAACCGTCCAGGCGATAGGGGATCGGTTGCTGCGGTTCCTTCAGCCATTTCACCACCTGGTGTATCTGCGGCCACAGGTTGGTGCGCACGGGGACCTGGAAGTAGGCGCTGTGCTTGGGGCCGATGGTGAACCAGTGTTCATGCTCACCCTCCGCCAGCAACACGTCGCCGAGATGAACTCGGTATTCCAGGGCGCGGACGGTCAGGTCGGCATCGTTGGGGTTGTCGACCCGAAAGTGCAAGAGCAGGCGCTGCTCCAGCAAATTAGCCTTGATCACCTCGACCTTGACCAGGTGCACCTGCGGGTCGAGGGTGTCGTCGACGAACCACGAGGCGCAACCCGAAAGCGCCAGCACCGTGAGCAGTCCGAGGGTCCGTAGTGCGCGCAGCTGAACGAGCATGGGGGTTACTCCGTTTGAGCTCCCAGTCTAGCAACCATGGAGCGCACGCGAGGACAGGCTCAGGGGCGGGTATTCAGCTGGCGAAGTAGCTGGCGCAGCACTTCTTGAATTTCTGCCCGCTGGCGCAGGGGCAGGCGTCGTTGCGGCCGGCCTTGAGTTGCACGGTCGGGTCGATGAAATACCAGTGCCCACTGTTCTGCACGAAGGATGAGCGTTCGCGATGGCTGTGTTCGCCGTGGCTGTCGTGCCAGCGCGCGGTGAAAGTGACGAAGGCGTGCTCCGGCTGGCCACCGAAGACTTCCGAGCTTTCGACTTCCAGGCCCAGCCAGGTGCTTTGCGCGCTCCAGTCGCCGATGGACTGGCGGTCCAGGCCGCTCTGTTGCGCCGGCAGCGTGGTGGCCACCAGATAATCCACCAGGCCCAGCACGTAGGCGCTGTAGCGCGAGCGCATCAGGGCCTCGGCGCAGGGCGCGGGGTGGCCGGCATGGTAGTGGCCGCAGCAGGCATCCAGCAGGTTGCCGCTGCCGCAGGGACAAATAGAGGTACTCATTGCATTACCACCAGTACTTTCCGAAGTTTTCCGGATTCGCCCAGAACCTGGAATTGAGCCAGTCGGGCACTTGTTTGTATTCAAGCAGATCGTAGGTGAACAGGGTCAGGACCTGTTCGTCGCGCTGGAAACGTTCGCTGGCCTGCAGGGCCAGGGAGAAAAAGTCGGTCTCCTGCCAGCCGCAGGCATTCAGGTCGGCCAGTACCGCGATGCGGCTGGCATTGAGGTTGCGGATCCCGCCGAGCAGGTTCAGGCCGTCGCGCTTGGGCAGGTGCTCCAGGCAGTCGACCGCCAGCGCCAGGTCGAAACGGCGCGCCGCCAGTTCCGCCGGCAAGGGGCCGGGCGCGGTCTGGGCAATGACGGTTTCGGGGTGTGCCTGGCGAAACGCCTCCAGGGCCGGAAACCCGCTGGCACCGATCAGCAGCAGCTGTTGCGGGGCGTAGCGATCGAGCAGGGCGGCCAGGGCCTGCTGGGGCGTGCGCGAAGAAATACCTGCGGTCATCGAAGTTCCTCACTCTTTGAGTGGCAAAGACTAGCCTGCCCGGACCCGCGGGCCTAGAGCCGTTTTGTCTGAAATGACAGCCGATCCTGGGTAAATCCAGGGGCAAAGCCCGCCGGCCTGATGCTGGCGGAGATTTAAAGCCAGGTCTTTACTCCCCCAATCGGTTCTAAGCCGATTCCCTCAGGAGATAACTAGATGAGCATAGTTCGGACAGCATTACCCTTGGTTCTGCTAACCAGTGTGTTGACTGGTTGCGCAGGTTTGCAGAAAACCGACTGGCCGACCTGCGCCGCTGTCGGGGGCGTCGGTGGGGCCGCGTTGGGCGCGATTGAAAGCTCGTCCTGGGCAGGCTACGGCGCCTTGCTGGGGGCTGGTGTCGCGGCCGGTTATTGCTGGGTGCACGGTGATGGCGACGAAGACGGCGATGGCGTGCCGGACAGTCGCGACAAGTGCCCAGGCACGCCTAAAGGCGTGCAGGTGGACGCCAACGGTTGCCCGCCAGAGCCTGTGGCGGTGGTCGAGGAAGCGGTGGTGGTCAAGGAAGAGACCATTGTTATCCGTGATGTGCACTTCGAATTCGATTCGGCCAGGCTGACCGCTGCCGACAAGGCCAAGCTCGACACCATCGCCACACGCCTGAAGCAGGAAGCGCCAAGTGCGCAACTGCGGGTGACCGGGCACACCGACAGCGTGGGCAGCGATGCCTACAACCAGCGCCTCTCGGAAAAGCGCGCACGCTCGGTGACCGAGTACCTGATCAGCGCGGGCGTACCTCGCAGCAGTTTCGTTTCGGTCGTCGGTGCTGGCGAAAGCCAACCGGTCGCGGATAATAAGACTGCCGATGGCCGGGCGATGAACCGTCGCACGGAAATCAAAATCAACCGCTGATTGTCCGGCGTGATTGCCTGGCATGGGCGGCTTGTGCAGCCGCCCATGCGGGTCTTTACTCCTGTGTGACCGGTATGGGCCGGTGACACAGGAGCATTCATGATGAGTCTTCTCTCGCGAGCCGCCTTGCCGGTTCTACTGCTCGGCAGCCTGCTCACAGGTTGTGCTACCCACAGCGACGGCACTGCCCCCCTCAACCAGCGTACGTGGCCGGTCTGCAGCCTGCTCGGCGGCCTGGTGGGCGGCGGCCTGGGCGCCATTGAAAGCGGTGGCTGGGCTGCGGGTGGCGCGGCACTCGGCCTGGTGACCGGCGGCTTGATCTGCTACGCCCAGGATGGTGACAAGGACGATGACGGCGTGTTCGACCGCCGTGACCGTTGCCCGGATACCCCGGCCAATACCCCGGTCGACAACCGCGGCTGCCCGCTGCCGCAATACCCGGCCGCACCGGCAGCCGAGCCGGCGGCGCAGTCCGAGGTGATCACCCTCAGCGATCAGGGCGATGTGCTGTTTGCCTTCGACTCGGCGCAGCTGACCCCCGAAGCCCAAAACCAGCTGCAAGGGCTGCTGGCCAAGCTGCAGGGCGCCGACGTGCAGAGCATCAAGGTCATCGGTCACACCGACAGCCAGGGGACGGATGAATACAACCAGAAACTCTCCGAACGCCGCGCCAGCAGCGTCGTCGCCTTCCTCCTGAGCCAGGGCCTGACGCCGGACAAACTGACCAGCCAGGGCAAGGGCGAGAGCGAGCCTGTCGCCGATAATGCCACCGAAGAAGGGAGGGCGCAGAACCGCCGGGTGGAGCTGCATATTCAGCGTTGAGCAGCAGGCGCCAGGGCGGCTTGGCAGGGGGCGGCGGGAGAATTTTCGCCGCCCTCTGGCTTATTCCGCGCCGAAGTCGGTACTGTGCGCGCAAAGAAAAATTCGCAAAGGGGGGCATATGAAGGTGTTTTGGGGGCTGGGCAAGCTATTGACGCTGCTGTTCTGGTTGCTGGTGCTATTTAATCTGGTCAGCCCGCTGATCAATCCGATTCATCTGTTGCTCAATCTGGCAGGCAGCCTGTTGCTGCTGACCCACCTGATGGAGTTGCTGCTGTTCAACGGCAGCCTCAAAGGCCGCGCCCACCCTTGGCGCGATCGCCTGCAGATTCTCCTGACCGGCATTTTCCATCTGCAGACCTTCAAGGCGGCGAAGCCCGCGGAGGCCGGCCATGCGTAAGCTCTGCCTGCTCGCGGTACTGTGCAGCCCGCAGGTTTTGGCCCAGGTGGTGACAGTCGAGACCCACTCCCTGATGCGCCTGCCCAACACCACCAGCAGCCTGCGACTGGAACGCCTGGAAGTGGCCGACTACGGCACCTTGCTGATTCCGTCCACGGTCACCGAGGTCAAGGTCGGCGAGTTGCGCCTGGGGCGCGAAGCGCGGATCGCTATCGTTCCAGCTGAACAAAGCCTGCAACTGGACATCGATCATGCCGATCTGGAGGCCGGCAGCCAGATCACCTCCCGCGGGGCTCCGGGGACCTATGAGAAGGTGGCCAAGCCCGGACGTAACCTGACGCTGCGCATCACCTCGCTGCAGGCCGGGGAACTCTCGGTGGATGCGCGCGGTGGCACCGGCGCGCCGGGTTATGTCGGCCTCGATGGCGCCAACGGCGAGGAGCCGGGTTGCACCTGGGGCCAGGCCGGGCGTGGCGCCGATGGCGACAACGGCGGTGATGGCCAGCCGGGGGCGGCGGGTGCCCAGGTGCGGGTCGAACTGCCGCGGGATTATCCGGCGGAGCAGATCAAGGTCTTAGTCGATGGTGGGGCCGGCGGTGTGGCCGGTGCGGGCGGCAAACCCGGGGCCGGTGGCAAGTCCAAAGGCTGCTTCGTCTATCGTGCCGACGGTGGCAAGAGTGGCCGTCCTGGTGCCGAAGGCCATGCAGGGCCGGCAGGCCCCGCGGGTTCGGTAACCGTGCAACGCCTGTAGGCGGCCTTCGAACAGGCGCTGCTGACTCTGACGCTATCGCGGGCAAGCCTCGCTCCTACACGATGGTGCTGTCTGTAGGAGCGAGGCTTGCCCGCGATGCTTTTTCCGGTATCGGCTTTTAGAACATCGGCCGGGCCGCCGCGACCGCCACCAGCAACAGGCCGATGATCAGATTGATCCCCACCAATTTCCGAATATTGCCCAAGGTCGTGGCCCCCGTCGGCCAGTCCTCGGCCGCCACCGCCTGACGCAGCGCTGGCAGCTGCAACGACTGGATCCGGATAAACAGCGCGGTCATCACCACATACAGGCCCATCATCACCTGCACATAACGTGGCGCGGTCTCGAAGCCGCTGAAACGCAGGTGGATCAGGCCGACGCCGCTGATCGGCAACAGCACCACCGCGACCCAGACCCAGACGAAAAACCGTGGGAACACTTCTGCCCACAGCTTCAATCGCGCCGGCCCCTCAAGGGCCGCCACCGCCGCGGGGCGCAGCACCATCCAGGCGAAAAACATGCCGCCGACCCAGACCAGGGCGGCCAGGACATGCAGGGTGTAGGCAAGGGCAAAGGCTGTCATTCGGGTACTCCGTTCTGCGCGGGATGAATTAGCGGGGTATGATAGCGGCCGATCCGAACCACTGAAAATTTATCCAGCGTTTCTCGCGCCCGAAGAACCATGATCAGCAACGAACTCAAAACCACGATCCAGGGCGCCTACTCGCGTTTTCTCGAAGCCAAGAGCCTGAAACCGCGTTACGGCCAGCGCCTGATGATCGCCGAAGTGGCCAAGGTCCTGGGCGATGTCGACACCGATGACGAAGGCCGGCGCTCCGGCGACCCGGCCGTGGTGGCCGTGGAAGCGGGCACCGGTACCGGCAAGACCGTGGCCTACAGCCTGGCGGCGATCCCGACCGCCAAGGCCGCCGGCAAGCGCCTGGTGATCGCCACCGCCACCGTCGCCCTGCAGGAGCAGATCGTCTACAAGGATCTGCCCGACCTGATGCGCAACAGCGGGCTGAACTTCACCTTCTCCCTGGCCAAGGGCCGTGGCCGCTACATGTGCCTGTCCAAGCTCGACATGCTGCTGCAGGAAGGCCACGCGCAAACCGCCACCGCCCAGTTGTTCGAAGAAGAAGGCTTCAAGATCGAGGTCGACGAGGCCAGCCAGAAGCTGTTCACCAGCATGATCGAGAAGCTCGCCGGCAATAAATGGGACGGCGACCGCGACAGCTGGCCCACCACCCTGGAGGACTCTGACTGGGCGCGCCTGACCACCGATCACAGCCAGTGCACCAACCGCCATTGCCCGAACTTCGGCCAGTGCGCCTTCTACAAGGCCCGCGAAGGCATGGGCAAGGTCGACGTGATCGTCACCAACCACGACATGGTCCTGGCCGACCTGGCCCTGGGCGGTGGCGCGGTGTTGCCGGACCCGCGCGACACCCTCTATGTGTTCGACGAAGGCCACCACCTGCCGGACAAGGCCATCGGCCACTTCGCCCATTACACTCGCCTGCGCTCCACCGCCGACTGGCTGGAGCAGACCGCCAAGAACCTCACCAAACTGCTGGCCCAGCACCCGTTGCCGGGCGATCTGGGCAAGCTGATCGAGCAGGTGCCGGAGCTGGCGCGGGAGATCAAGACCCAGCAGCAGTTCATGTTCACCGCCTGCGAACAACTGGCCGACTTCAAGACCGGCGAAGACATGGAAGGCCGCGAGCGGCCGCGCCATCGTTTTGTCGGCGGGCTGATCCCCGACCATATGCGCGAAATGGGCATCGAGCTGAAAAAAGGCTTCTCGCGCCTGACCGACCTGTTCACCCGCCTGACCGACCTGCTCAAGGAAGGCATGGACGGCGAGGTCAACATTGGCATCGCCAGCAACCAGGCCGAAGAGTGGTACCCGCTGTTCGGCAGCCTGCTGTCCCGCGCTTCGGGCAACTGGGAACTGTGGACCGCCTTCACCACCGAAGACCCGGAAGACAACCCGCCGATGGCACGCTGGCTGACCCTGGCGGAAAGCGGCTCGCTGTTCGACATCGAGGTCAACGCCAGCCCGATCCTCGCCGCGGAGATGCTCCGTCGCAACCTGTGGAACGTGGCCTATGGCGCGCTCGTGACCTCCGCCACCCTGACTGCCCTGGGCTCCTTCGATCGTTTCCGCATGCGTGCCGGGCTGCCGAAAAAGGCCGTGACGGCGGTGGTGCCCAGCCCCTTCCATCACGCCGATGCCGGGGTGCTGCGGGTCCCCGACCTGCGCGCCGACCCACGGGATGCGCCGGCCCACACCGCGGCGATCATCCGCGACCTGCCGGAACTGGTGGAGGGCTCGCGGGGCACCCTGGTGCTGTTCTCGTCGCGCAAGCAGATGCAAGACGTGTTCGACGGCCTCGACCGCGACTGGCGCAAGCAGGTGTTCATTCAAGGCAACCTGTCGAAACAGGAAACTTTGAACAAGCACAAGGCGCGGGTCGATGGCGGCGATTCCAGCGTGCTGTTCGGCCTGGCCAGCTTTGCCGAGGGTGTGGACCTGCCCGGCGCTTACTGCGAGCACGTGGTGATCGCCAAGATCCCGTTCTCGGTGCCGGACGATCCGGTGGAGGCCGCGCTGGCAGAGTGGATCGAAACCAGGGGCGGCAATCCGTTCATGGAAATCTCGGTGCCGGACGCCTCGCTCAAGCTGGTCCAGGCCTGCGGTCGCCTGCTGCGTACCGAACAGGACCGCGGCACGATCACCCTGCTGGACCGGCGCCTGGTCACCCAGCGTTATGGCAAGGCTATTCTCAATGCGTTGCCGCCGTTCCGCCGGGAAATTTCCTGAGCGCGGCCGGCCTGTGGGCCGGTCGCGTTGTCCATTGCATATCCCTCTGATTGCACACAGGCCGCTCATCGGCCGTTAAGGAGCACCAGGTCCCTATGATTCGCCGTTCGTTACCCGCTGTCTTTGCTCTGTTGTTCGCCACGCCGCTGCTCGCCGCGCCCGCGGGGCAACAGACGCTGTTCAACTTTGTCCGGCCTGCCGATGTGGTGCAGGTGGCGACAGTGGATGCCAGCCTGCCGCAAGCCAACGCGGAGCAGACAGCCGAGGGCGAAGTGCTGCGCCGGGTGACCTTCAATCCGGCAATTCAACCCAGCCTGCGCCTGACCCCGCAGACCGGTGCCTGGGACTGGTCGCAGTCCGGGGTCATGAGCCTGCGGATCCAGAGTGCGATGAACTGGGCCCTGACCCTGTACGTGAAGATCCAGAGCAATGACGGCAAGACCCTGGTCAGTCGCATCGACCTGCCGGCCGGCCCGGCGCAGACCCTGCTGGTGCCGCTGGTTGCCAGTTCGCCGCTGAGCCAGGGCATGAAGGCCGGTCCGCCGATGCCGATGACCTTCGAAGGCCAGCGCGTACTGCTGGCCAGCAGCGAAGGCGAGCTGGACCGCAGCCAGGTGGTCTCGGTGACCTTGTCCATGGATCAACCGAAAGCCGCCCAGAGCATCCTGCTCGAACGTTTCGGCGTGCAGGACGGCGAGGCGGTGGCCAAGGCGGCCTACGGTGGTCTGGTGGATGCCTATGGCCAGTCGACCCGCGCCAAGTGGCCGGAAAAAATCTCCAGCGACGAGCAGCTCAAGGCCGCCGCGAGCAAGGAACAACAGCAACTGAAAACCTGGCTGGCCGAACGTGAGCGCGCCTCCCTGGACACCTTCGGTGGCTGGAGCAACGGACCGGCCTTCAAGGCCAGTGGTTTCTTCCGTACCGAGAAGCGCGATGGGCGCTGGTATCTGGTGACGCCCCAGGGGCATCCGTTCTATTCCCTGGGGGTCAATGCGGTCGCGGCGGACAACAGCCAGACCTACGTCGCCGGTCGTGAGTGGATGTTCGCGACACTGCCTAACGTCGGCGAGCCGCTGGCCGGTTATTACGGCGAAGGCGACAGCCGCGGCGGCAATGGCGCCGACCAGGGCCGCGCCTACAACGCCGGTCGCTGGTACGACTTCTATGGCGCCAATCTGCAGCGCACCTACGGCGTGCCTTGCACCCCGGGCAGCGAAACCAAGGCCGGTGTGGCGGATGCCGCCAAGGCCGACGCCCAGGAGGCCCAGGCCGGGCCGGGCACCGAGCCGCCAGCCGCGCCAGCTTGCCCTGCCGCGGCCCTGGACCAGAAACGCTGGGCCAGTCACACCCTGGATCGCCTGCAAGCCTGGGGTTTCAACACCATCGGCAACTGGAGCGCGCCGGCGCTGGGCCTGAACGACCGCGTGCCCTACACCTTGCCGCTGTCGATCGTCGGCGACTATGCAAGCATCAGCACCGGCACCGACTGGTGGGGCGGCATGCCCGATCCGTTCGATCCGCGTTTTGCCATGGCCACCGAGCGCGCCGTGGCCATTGCCGCCCGCGATCACCGCGACGATCCCTGGCTGATCGGCTACTTCGCCGACAACGAACTGGCCTGGGCCGGCCCCGGCGATGACCCCAAGTCGCGTTATGCCCTGGCATACGGCACGTTGCGCATGACCACCGATGTCCCGGCCAAGCGTGCGTTCCTCAAGCAACTGCGCGACAAGTACCGTAACCAGGAGGGCCTGTCGAAGGCCTGGGGCATCAACCTGAGCGCCTGGGAACTGATGGAGGACCCGGGGTTCGAGCCGCCTTTGCCTAGCCCGGAACATCCGGAGATTGAAGCTGACTTCAAATACTTCCAGAAGGTCTTTGCCGACACCTACTTCAAGACCATCTCCGATTCGCTGAAGTGGCACGCGCCGAATCATCTGCTGCTGGGTGGACGCTTCGCCATCAGCACCCCCGAGGCCGTGGCGTCCTGCGCCCAGTATTGCGATGTGTTGAGTTTCAACATGTACACCCTCAAGCCACAGGACGGTTACGACTTTGCCCGGCTGAACACGCTGGACAAGCCGGTCCTGATCACCGAGTTCAACTTCGGCTCCCGGGATCGCGGCCCATTCTGGGGTGGTGTGACCGAGCTGGTGCGGGAGGAGGATCGCGGCCCGGCCTATGCCCAATTCCTCAAGCAGGCGCTGAACGAGCCGTCGATTGTCGGCGTGCACTGGTTCCAGTACCTCGATCAACCGGTCACCGGCCGTCTGCTGGACGGCGAGAACGGCCATTTCGGCTTGGTGGGCATCACCGATGTGCCGTTCCAGGGGTTTGTCGACAGCGTGCGCAAGAGCAACCTGCAGGCCCTTGAGCAGTTGGGCAAGGAAGCCGGGAAGGCCAAGGCAGAGGCCGACAAGACCGCTGGTCATGCCGATGGTGGCAAGCCGGGCCATGATGGCAAGGGCGCAGGGCAGGGCGGCGGCCATGCGGGTGGTCATTCGGCGAATGGCCATTGATCGCTGAGCCAGGCCTTTAGGGTACGACTTCCCTCACGCGGGCCGGTCCGCCTCTGCTGTCACCCGTAGGGGCTGACCGGCCCGCGCTGCGTTCAATGTCCGTCGATTTTCTGAACAATTCTTCCGGTGGATCGCCACCGGGCTCGCTTCTGTTCCCAAAACCCTCAAGGGCTGGAACAATGCGCACCACTTTGTAGAGCATGGTCTGGGGGAGTCACGGGTGCAGATTCAGGGTCATTACGAGCTTAAATTCGAGGCGGTGCGCGAAGCCTTCGCGGCACTCTTCGAGGATCCCCAGGAGCGCGGCGCGGCGTTGTGCATTCAGATCGGCGGGGAAACCGTGCTCGACCTCTGGGCCGGCACCGCCGACAAGGACGGCAGCGAGGCCTGGCACAGCGATACCATCGCCAACCTGTTTTCCTGCACCAAGACCTTTACCGCGGTCACCGCCCTGCAACTGGTGGCCGAAGGCAAGTTGCAACTGGACGCGCCAGTTGCCCGGTATTGGCCTGAGTTCGCCGCGGCCGGCAAGGAAGCGATCACCCTGCGGCAGTTGCTCTGCCATCAGGCCGGGCTGCCGGCCTTGCGTGAGCTGTTGGCGCCGGAAGCGCTCTACGACTGGCAAACCATGGTCGATGCCCTCGCGGCGGAGGCTCCTTGGTGGACTCCGGGTGAAGGTCATGGTTATGCGGCCATTACCTACGGCTGGCTGGTGGGTGAGCTGCTGCGGCGGGCTGACGGGCGTGGTCCCGGCGAGTCCATCGTGGCACGGGTCGCCAGGCCGCTGGGGCTGGATTTCCATGTCGGCCTGGCGGACGAGGAGTTTTACCGCGTGGCGCACATCGCCCGGGGCAAGGGCAATGTCGGTGACGCGGCCGCGCAGCGCCTGCTGCAAGTGACCATGCGCGAACCCACGGCCATGACCACCCGGGCGTTCACCAACCCGCCGTCGATCATGACCAGTACCAACAAGCCGGAATGGCGGCGCATGCAACAGCCAGCGGCCAATGGCCATGGCAATGCCCGCAGCCTGGCCGGGTTCTACAGCGGCCTGCTCGATGGCAGCCTGCTGGAAGCGGACATGCTCGAAGAGCTGACGCGCGAACACAGCGTCGGCATGGACAAGACCCTGTTGACCCAGACCCGTTTCGGCCTGGGTTGCATGCTTGACCAGCCGCAGGTGGCCAACGCGACCTTCGGTCTCGGCCCACGCGCCTTCGGCCATCCGGGAGCGGGTGGCTCCATCGGTTTTGCCGATCCTGAGTACGATGTGGCCTTCGGTTTTGTCACCAATACCCTGGGGCCGTACGTGCTGATGGATCCAAGGGCGCAGAAGTTGGTGAGGGTTCTGTCGGATTGTCTGTAAAAAAGTTGCTGTCAGGATTTTTTTTGCCTAAACATGAGTAAAGGCATCAGAAAGGAACCCTGTGGCTTTTATACTTTCAAAGCGTCTGTTTGTACGGTTCGTAGAGACCGTAATTTTTGATCTCATTTTGTGGATATCCCATGTCGTCGAACAAGTCTTTAGCCTTGGCTCTTTGCCTCACTGTCACCGGTTGTGCACAAACTCCACAAAATGACGCAGAAGGTGGGCATTGGTGGTCCTTCGGTTCCGATAAGGCCGCCAGCAAGGAAGCGGTGCAACCGGCAGCAAAAGCAGCTGCCAACGAGGTTTCCGCGGCCAAGTCCGCCGCCACATCCACCGCCAAGTCCGCGACCGCTCCTGCAGCGGCCAAGGTCGAAAACGCAACCGCGACCGCTTCCGCCGCTGCTCCGGCCGCCAAGGCCGAGACCACCAACTGGTGGTGGCCATTCCCTTCCAAGGACACGAGCAAAGACGCAGTCAAAGAGCCAGTAGCCGACGCCAAGGCCAAGGCGGATGCCGCGACTGCGGCTCCGAAGGTCGCCAAGACCGAGACCGGCAACTGGTGGTGGCCTTTCAATCAGCAGCCCACGTCTCCGACCAAGGCAGATGTTAAAGACATCCCGATGCCGGATCCAAAAATCACCCAGGCCTGGCTGGACGACTACGAGCCGCGCCTGCGTGAAGCCATCAAGGACAGCCGCCTGCAACTGGAACGTCGCGAGAACACCCTGGTGGTGACCGCCCCGGTCGACGGTTCGTTCAACCCGGATCGCCCGGCCATGTTGCTGCCGGTCACCCTGAGCCCGTTCACCCGCGTGGCCAAGGCCGTGGGTACCGACGCCAAGACTTCCGTGCTGGTACTGGGCCATGCCGACACCACCGGTGCCGCGGCGGCCAACCAGAAGCTGAGCCGTGACCGTGCGCAGTCCGTTGCCGCGATTTTCAGCCTCACTGGCCTGAAGCGCGATCGCCTGATGCTGCGTGGCATGGGTTCGGTGATGCCTCGTGCGGCCAACGACAGCGCCGAAGGGCGTGCGCTGAACCGTCGCGTGGAAATCATCGTCACCCAGCGCAGCACCATGCTGGCCCTGCTGAGCAAGTACAACCAGCCGACTCCATCCGAGGCTGAACTGGTTGCCGTGCAGGATGTGAAACCAGTCGTTCCTGCTGCTTCCTCGAAGAAAGCCGTCGCCGCGAAGAAAGCCGCTCCGGCGAAAAAAGCCCCAGCCAAGAAGCCTGTAGCGAAGAAAGAAACCGCCAAGAAAACCACCACTGCCAAGGCTCCAGCCAAGGCAGCGACCGAACAGGCGAAGAACTGATTCATCAGGCATCGGGCAAAAGGAACCTGCAATGACCCAGGGACTGGCGGACATGCGCCGCGACTACACCCGTGACGGACTGACCGAAGCCCAGGCTCCGGTCGAGCCCTTCACGCTGTTTCACCGGTGGTTCGCGGAGGCGGTGAAAACCGAGCAGCCGCCGGTCGAGGCCAATGCGATGACCCTGGCAACCGTTGACGAAGAGGGGCGCCCCCATTGCCGCATCCTGCTGCTCAAGGGGCTGGATGCGCAGGGGTTCACCTTTTTCACCAACTACGACAGCGCCAAGGGGCAGCAACTGGCCGCACGGCCTTTTGCCGCCATGACCTTCTTCTGGCCAGCCCTGGAGCGTCAGGTGCGTATAGAAGGGCGGGTGGTCAAGGTCACCGCAGAGGAGTCCGATGCCTACTTCCAGGTCCGCCCGCTGGGCAGCCGCCTGGGTGCCTGGGCATCGCCGCAGAGCCAGGTGATCGCCGATCGCCAGGAGCTGGAAGCCTTGCTCAAGAACACCGAGGAGCGCTTCAGCGATACCCAGCCCCATTGCCCCGAGCACTGGGGTGGTTATCGCCTGTTACCGGAGCGCATCGAGTTCTGGCAAGGGCGCGCCAGCCGTTTGCACGATCGTTTGAACTACCGCCTGCAAGGTGCCGACTGGGTGCGTGAGCGCCTGGCCCCCTGAACCAGGAATCAGGTCATTCGCCGGGATAACCGGCCGCGGCGGCTTTAAGCCACCGTGGCAGGTCCCGGCGTTTTACTTTCTGGCGATGGGCATTCGCCAGTTGTTGCAGCATGAAGGATTTCTTCTTCTCGTCCCCGTCGGCCAGCGACAGCGCCAGGTCCCGGTCCATCCAGCGCTTGATCCGTACATACAGCCACCAATGGAAGTACAGGCCGGCAACGGTGGTCACGACGATGATGAAGTAATCCATGGAAAATCCTTTGGCCGGTGGCGCAACTCGGGAAATAAGCGCTACCGTGTGAAGAGTTTTTTATATTCAAGCAGTCTGTACTGCTGCTGAATGGAACACATTTTATCCGGGCGACGCCGTGACAGGCGTCAAGCTGCGGAGTTTAATGATTATCTGTCCTTTGGAGTTGATCCTATGCGTAAGTCTGTTTTGCTGGTTGCTTCCTTTTCCACGATGGCCATGTTGCTCACCGGTTGCCAATCCAATCTGTCCGGTGACTCTTACTCCCGTGACGAGGCGCGTCGCGTACAGACCGTTCGCATGGGCACCATCGAATCCCTGCGTCCGGTGAAAATCGAAGGCACCAAGACCCCGATCGGCGGCCTCGCCGGCGCAGCGGTCGGTGGCGTTGGCGGCAGCGCCATCGGCGGCGGCAAAGGCAGCATCGTGGCGGCGGTCATCGGTGCGGTGGCGGGCGGCCTGATCGGTTCCGCCACCGAGGAAGGCCTGACCCGTACCCAGGGCGTGGAAATCACCGTGCGTGAAGACGACGGCAGCATGCGTGCCTATGTACAACAAGTTGAACAAAACGAAGTGTTCCGCGTTGGCGAGCGCGTACGCATCATGAGCGTCAACGGCACCAGCCGTGTCGCCCACTAAGCGTTAACCGCGACAAGACAAAACCCCGGCCAGGCAACTGGTCGGGGTTTTGTGTTTTCAGCCCTGGCAACGCCGGCGGTTATGCCGGCAGTTGTGGGTTCTTGCGGCTAGCCGCGGCCGTCACCGCGTAGCCGATCAGGGCGGCGAAGAGCGAGCCGGTGAGGATGCCCATGCGGTCCATGCCGGCGTATTCGCTGCTGCCGGGCACAAAGGCCAGGGAACCCACGAACAGGCTCATGGTGAAGCCGATCCCGCAGAGGATCGCCACGCCCAGCACCTGGCCCCAGTTGGCGCCGCCGGGAAGGGCGGCCAGCCCCATCTTCACCGCCAGCCAGGTCAGGCCGAACACGCCGACGGTCTTGCCCAGCAGCAGGCCGATGGCGATGCCCATGGGCACATAGTGGGTGAAGCTTTCCACGGTGATGCCCTGCAGCGACAGGCCGGCATTGGCGAAGGCGAACAGCGGCAGGATGCCGTAGGCGACCCACGGATGCAGCGCATGTTCCAGGCTCAGCAGCGGCGAAGGCTCGGCATTGCGGGTGCGCAGCGGGATACAGAACGCCAGGGTCACGCCGGCCAGGGTCGCGTGGACGCCACTCTTGAGCACGCAGACCCAGAGGATCAGGCCGATGATCATATACGGCCCGAGCTTGACCACCCCCAGGCGGTTCATCGCCACCAGCGCCGCCAGGCAGGCAGCCGCGAGTACCAGCGACAGGGTCGACAGGGCGCCGGAGTAGAAAATCGCGATGACGATGATGGCGCCCAGGTCGTCGATGATCGCCAGCGTCATCAGGAACAGCTTCAGCGACACCGGAACCCGCTTGCCCAGCAGGGCCAGCACGCCGAGGGCGAAGGCGATGTCGGTGGCCATGGGGATCGCCCAGCCGCTGAGCGCCGGCGGGTTGTCCTTGTTGAGGAACCAGTAGATCAGCGCCGGTACCACCATGCCGCCGATGGCGGCGGCGCCCGGCAGGACGATCTGCGAAGGCTTGGACAGGTGGCCGTCGAGGAGCTCGCGCTTGACCTCCAGGCCTATCAGCAGGAAGAACATGGCCATCAGGCCGTCGTTGATCCACAGCAGCAAGGGCTTGGCGATTTTCAGGGCGCCGATCTGGGCGACCACGGGAGTGTCCAGCAGGCCGTTGTACAGCCAGGACAGCGGTGAGTTGTTGATGATCAGGGCAAGCACGGCAGCGGCAATCAATAACAGACCGCTGGCAGCTTCCAACTGAAAGAAACGCGTGAAAGTGCTACGCAGAGGCAAGGTCGCTCTCCATCAAAAAACCAAAAAGGTGGCACACCCTAACCCGTACTGTTAGTTGTTAAAACAAAAGTTATATTCTTTTTTGTTATATGCAGTGCGGCAGCGGCCTGCTGGAAAACCAGCCTAGCAGTTGTGTATCCAATTGATTCAAAACTGTACCTGTGAGAGACCGGGGATGTTTCCTAACATGTCCGGCCCCAGCCCGACGGGCCGGGGACTTTTGCCTGTTGCAGCGCCTGATTTTCCTTGTGCCTGGATCGCCTATGCTGGGTGCACTTCATCTTTCTGCGTCCTGTGTGGCGTTCGAGCCAACGAGAAAACACCATGAGCGACAACCGTCAGTGGGCCCGCGAGGCCATCCGGATCATCGAAGCCGACTTCCAGCGCAGCGCCGACACCCACCTGATCCCCTTGCCCCTGCCGGGCCTGCCGGGCATCGAGCTGTATTTCAAGGACGAGTCCAGCCATCCCACCGGCAGCCTCAAGCATCGCCTGGCGCGTTCGTTGTTCCTCTATGCGCTGTGTAACGGCTGGCTCAAGCCCGGGGCGCCGGTGATTGAGGCGTCCAGTGGTTCGACGGCGATTTCCGAGGCCTATTTCGCGCGCCTGCTGGGCTTGCCGTTCATTGCGGTGATGCCGGCCACCACGTCCCAGGAAAAGATCGCGCAGATCGCCTTCTACGGCGGCAAGAGCCACCTGGTGCAGGACCCGACGCAGATTTACGCCGAGTCGGAGCGCCTGGCCCGGGAGGGCGGCGGGCATTTCATGGACCAGTTCACCTATGCCGAGCGCGCCACCGACTGGCGGGCGAACAACAACATCGCCGAGTCGATCTTCCAGCAGCTGCGCTTCGAGCGTTACCCGGAGCCCAAATGGCTGATCTCCAGCCCGGGTACCGGCGGCACCACCGCCACCCTGGGGCGTTATGTGCGGTATCGCCAGCATTGCACCCGGGTACTCTGCGCCGACGCCGAGCGTTCGGTGTTCTTCGATTACTACCAGAGCGGTGATGCCAGCCTGCGCCTGGATTGCGGTTCGCGCATCGAAGGGATCGGCCGGCCACGGGTCGAGGCGTCGTTCCTGCCCAAGGTGATCGATGCCATGGTCAAGGTGCCGGATGCCCTGTCGCTGGCGGCCATGCATTACCTGGCGCAGCGCCTGGGGCGGCGGGTGGGCGGTTCCAGCGGTACCAACCTGATCGGCGCGTTGATGGCGGCGCAGCAGATGAAACAGGCCGGGGAGAGTGGCTCGATCGTCGCCATCCTGTGTGACGGTGGCGAGCGTTATGCGACCACCTATTACGATCAGGACTGGCTGGCCGCTCAGGGCTACGAATTGAGTGAGTTGATCGAGAGCGTGGCGGCGAGTGTGGAACGTGGCGAGGCGTTGCCGGCCAGCGTATTGCGCGCCGGCATCTGAGGCTGCAAGCCCGCTCCTTGGGGAGCGAGCCTGCCTGTGAAAAGGCCCCTGTAAAGGGGCCTTTTTTTACGCCTCGATCCCGAGGATGTTGCGTGCCACCGCTTCGGCGATGCGGATCCCGTCGACACCGGCCGACAGAATGCCGCCGGCATAACCGGCGCCTTCACCGGCCGGGTACAGGCCTTTCACGTTCAGGCTCTGCATCGATTCGTCGCGGGTAATGCGCAGCGGCGACGAGGTGCGGGTCTCGATCCCGGTCAGCACCGCGTCGTGCAGGGAGTAACCCTTGATCTGCCGCTCGAAGGCCGGCAGCGCTTCGCGGATCGCCTCGATGGCGAAGTCCGGCAGGGCCAGGGCCAGGTCACCCAGGGCGACGCCCGGCTTGTAGGACGGCTCGACGCTGCCCAGGGCGGTGGACGGCTTGCCGGCGATAAAGTCGCCTACCAGTTGCGCCGGGGCTTCGTAGTTGCTGCCGCCGAGCACGAAGGCGTGGGATTCCAGGCGTTCCTGCAGCTCGATACCGGCCAGCGGGCCGCCCGGGTAATCCACTTCTGGGGTGATGCCGACCACGATGCCGGAGTTGGCGTTGCGCTCGTTACGCGAGTACTGGCTCATGCCGTTGGTGACCACGCGGTTTGGCTCGGAGGTCGCCGCCACCACGGTGCCGCCCGGGCACATGCAGAAGCTGTAGACCGAACGGCCGTTCTTCGCGTGGTGCACCAGCTTGTAGTCGGCGGCGCCGAGCTTCGGGTGACCGGCGTACTTGCCCAGGCGCGCGCTGTCGATCAGCGACTGCGGGTGTTCGATGCGGAAACCCACGGAGAACGGCTTGGCCTCCATGTACACGCCACGGCCGTGGAGCATGCGGAAGGTGTCACGGGCGCTGTGGCCGAGGGCCAGGATCACGTGTTTCGAGTGAATCTGTTCGCCGCTGTTGAGCTCGACGCCGACCAGCTGGCTGTCTTCGATCAGCACGTCGGTCACTCGTTGCTCGAAACGCACTTCACCGCCCAGGGCGATGATCTGCTGGCGCATGTTCTCGACCACGCCGGTCAGGCGGAAGGTGCCGATGTGCGGCTTGCTGACGTAGAGGATCTCTTCCGGCGCGCCGGCCTTGACGAACTCGTGCAGGACCTTGCGGCCGTGGTGTTTCGGGTCCTTGATCTGGCTGTACAGCTTGCCGTCGGAGAAGGTCCCCGCGCCGCCTTCGCCGAATTGCACGTTGGATTCCGGGTTGAGCACGCTTTTGCGCCACAGGCCCCAGGTGTCCTTGGTGCGCTGGCGCACTTCCTTGCCGCGCTCGAGGATGATCGGCTTGAAACCCATCTGCGCCAGCAGCAGGCCGGCGAAAATCCCGCAGGGGCCGAAACCGACCACGATCGGGCGCTGTTCCAGGTCGGCGGGCGCCTGGCCGACGACCTTGTAGCTGACATCCGGCGCCGGGTTGACGTTACGGTCGTCGGCGAACTTGTGCAGCAGCCTGGCCTCGTCGCGCACGTTCAGATCGAGGGTGTAGATGAAGCACAGCTCGGACGACTTCTTGCGCGCGTCGTAGCTGCGCTTGAACAGGGTGAAGTCGAGCAGGTCCTCGCTGGCGATGCCCAGGCGCTGCAGGATGGCAGGGCGCAGGTCTTCATCGGGATGGTCGATCGGCAGCTTGAGTTCGGTGATTCGTAACATGACAGGGTCCGGTTCGCGGGACGCACCAATGCGTCAGGGCGGTTTTACAAACCGGCGATTATAAGCCGCAAAGCCCGGACCCCGTGAGGTTAAAACGGTTGCCCGTCGCCTCAGTCGCTGCGCGAGCCGCCGAAATAGGCGCAACCGCGCTGGACCTGGCCATCGACCCGCAGTTCCGCCGTCAGGTGCTGCACGCTGCCGGTCTTGCTGTCCACGCAGCGCTGCGGCGCGACCCAGAGTTCGACGTGGCGGTTGTTGGCTTCGCTGCTGAGGTTGAAACGGCCGTCGCCCAGTTGCTCTTCCAGGTAGGGCAGCGCCAGCGCCGGCTGGCCGGCGCGTTCGATGCGCATGCCCTTGGCGCTGACGTCGACGTTCCAGTCCGGGGCCTTGCCACTGGCCCGCAGGATCAGGCGCGGGAAGTCGGGATCGCTGCAGGCGTCGTTCGAGCGTTCGACGCGATACAGCTGGCTCAGCGCCACTTCACTGTCGGCGCCGCCGGACTTGCTCGGGGAAAAGTGCCCTCGCAGGTCGGCGAACAGCGTGCCCTGCTGGTCGGCCAGGCTGGCGGCTTCCTGGAGGATGCTGGTACCGCCGTTGTCCTTGACCACATAACGCTGCTCGCCGACGCAGGGCTTGAACAGCAACTGGCCGTCGGCGGCGGTCAGCGTGCCCTGCATGCGGGTCTGGCCGGCCTGGGACTGCGTCCGGGACTGGCCATCAAACACCGACAGCATCTGGCAACCGGCAAACAGGGGGAGCAGGGCAATACAAACAAGGGAACGGGCGGCACGCATCGTCGGGTCTCCAATCAAGTGCCGCCACGTTACGCAGCCTGACCGTTCATCACAACCCTGGATCCACTCATGTCTCTGTAGGAGCCAGGCTTGCCGGCGATCCAGGCGCTGCGGTATGCCGGGTGCAGCGTTATCGCGAGCAAGCTTCGCTCCTGCAGAGGCATGTGGGTCAACCGACGATATAGGTCTGGCCAGTCTGCAGGCCTTCCACGCTCTTGGCGTAGGCCAGCGCCACGTCGGCGCCGGGAACCGGTTTGTAGCCACGGAAGTACGGGGCGTAGCTGTCCATGGCTTCTTCCAGCACGGTTGGGCTCACCGAGTTCACCCGCAGGCCGCGTGGCAGTTCGATGGCGGCGGCGCGGACGAAGCCGTCGATGGCGCCGTTGACCAGGGCCGCCGAGGCGCCACTGCGGATCGGGTCGCGGTTGAGGATGCCGGAGGTGAAGGTGAACGAGGCGCCGTCGTTGGCGAACTCGCGGCCGATCAGCAGCAGGTTGACCTGGCCCATCAGCTTGTCCTGCAGGCCCAGGGCGAAGTGCTGGGCGCTCATCTCGCCCAGCGGCGCGAAGGTGACATTGCCCGCGGCGCAGATCAGTGCGTCGAATGTGCCGGTTTGCTCGAAGAGTGCGCGGATCGAGGCGCTGTCGCTGATATCCACCTGGAAATCACCGCTGTTGCGGCCGATGCGGATGATTTCATGGCGTTGCGACAGCTCTTTGTCGACGGCCGAACCAATGGTGCCGTTGGCGCCGATCAGAAGGATTTTCATGGGGTGGTTCCTCGCGTGGGTTGAACGAGGTTGCAGTCTAGTGCTGGTTTTTCTTGTTGATTAGCGCGCTAATTGGCAACCTTTGGTTTTCAAATGGAAACAATCCATGAGCGAGATGGATGACTTGGCGGCGTTCGCTGTGCTGATCGAGGCCGGCAGTTTCACCCTGGCCGCCCAGCAACTGGGGTGCAGCAAGGGGCAATTGTCCAAGCGCATCAGCGCCCTGGAGGCGCAGTTCGCGGTGGTGTTGTTGCAGCGCACCACACGGCGCTTGAGCCTGACCGCGGCGGGCGCCGCCTTGTTGCCCCAGGCCCAGGCGCTGCTGGTTCAGGTCGAGCGGGCGCGCCAGGCGCTGGCGCGGCTCAAGGACGACATGGCCGGGCCGGTGCGGCTGACGGTGCCGGTGTCCCTGGGCGAGACCTTCTTCGAAGGCCTGCTGCTGGAGTTTTCCCGGCAGTACCCCGAGGTGCAGATCGAGCTGGAGCTGAACAACAACTATCGCGATCTGTCCCGGGACGGTTTCGACCTGGCGATCCGTTCGGAAGTGGCCAATGACCAACGACTGGTGGCCAGGCCGCTGCTGGCCTGGCACGAGATGACCTGCGCCAGCCCGGCTTACCTGGAACAGTATGGCGAGCCACAGGCGCCCAGGGACCTGGCCGAACATCGCTGCCTGCTCAACAGCCATTACAGCGGCCGTGAGGAGTGGCTCTATCACCAGCAGCACGAACTGTTTCGAGTACGGGTTTCGGGACCTTTCGCCAGCAATCACTACAACCTGCTGAAAAAGGCCGCGCTGGTGGGGGCGGGAATCGCCCGGCTACCGTCCTACCTGCTGCAGGCGGAACTGGCCGACGGGCGTTTGCGCGGGCTGCTGCGCGATTACCAGACCCGCAGCATGCCGATGTATCTGGTGCATCCGTATCAGGGCGGGTTGCCCAAGCGCACCCAGGTCCTGGCGGATTACTTGATCGGCTGGTTCAAGCGCAGTGGCGAAGCGCTGGATCGCCTTTGACTTGACGGTTTGCGCCTCCTGTAGCCGCTGCCGCAGGCTGCGATAAGGCCGAAGGCCTTCAGCGATCTCAAAACCTTGCGTCCCCTTCGGGGCCGATCGCAGCCTGCGGCAGCGGCTACAGCGGCTACAGCGGCTACAGCGGCTACAGCGGCTACAGCGGCTACAGCGGCTACAGCGCTACAGCGGCGGCTCAGCGATAGCGGCGGGCGATCAGGTGGTCGATGGACAGCTTGCCGGGGCCGCGGGCCATCAGGTACAGCAGGACCGCCGCCCAGGTGCCGTGGGTCGGGTAGGCGTCGGGGTAGACGAACAGCTGGATGGTCAGGGTCATGCCCAGCAGCGCCAGCGCCGAGAAGCGCGTGGCGAAACCGACCAGGAGCAGCAGCGGGAACAGATGCTCGGCGAATGCCGCCAGGTGTGCGGCCAGTTCAGGGGAGAGCAGCGGTACCTGGTACTCGCTCTGGAACAGCGGAATGGTCGAGTCGGCCAGGCGCGGCATGCCGAGCTCGAACGTCCCGGAGAACAGGTCGATGGCCAGGCCCTCGATTTTGGTCTGGCCGGACTTCCAGAACACCGCGGCAATGGAGAAGCGCGCGATAAAGGCGATCAGGCTGTGGGGAATGCTTCCCAGCAGTTGGATGAGCCGGTTCACCCCATGGGTGAGCGGGTGGTGATTGGTGCAGTGGGTGTGCATGTTCAGACCTCGGAATGGGGGGACAGGCGAGTGATGGCGCCGCGACCGATCAGCAGCGCCAGGGCTTGGCTCGGCTCGAACGCCGGATCGACAGCCAAGGCATTGGCCGCGGCGGCTTGCAGTGGCTGCGAGTGGCGCAGGGCGTGGATGAAGCAGGCGACCCCGGCGTCGATGGCGAACACCTCGACCTCCAGGTCGTGACGCAGCACCAGGGCGTCTTGTCCTTGGCACAGGTCGATGCTCTTTAGGTCGACGCCTTGCCAGTCGCCATCGCCCTGGTGGGCGGCCCATACATCGACCACCGGATAGGGCGAGTTCAGCAGGCTGAGCGAGGGATGCAGTTCCAGGCGCAATTGCCCCAGCGTTTGCGGCTCGGCCATGGCCGTCGCGAGCTGCGCCAGTGGCACCGGGCAGGTGTCGGCGGCGTGATAGGCGGTGATCCGCAGGCGTTCCAGGCGCGCGACATCGGCCAGGTAAGGCACGCCGGCGGCGGGAGGGAAACCGCCGATGAAATCGGCGAAGTCATGGCCATAGTCGCTGAGCACGGCGCTGGTGGGCGGGAAGCGCCTGACGTAGAGCGCGGCCATGGCCCGGAAGAACTCATCGCCCACCAGTTGCGCCACCACCGGATAGGCATCGGCAAGGGCGTTGATCAACGAGCTCTGCACATTGTTGCGGTACACCGCGAAGCGGCTGGCCGGGTCGGCGCCGTTGCCGCAGTACAGGTCCGCAGGGCAGGGTTGCTCGGAGTCGAACAGGGCGCTGGCGAAGCTGGCTTGTGTGTTCACGGCAGCCTCCTGGCGCATTGCAGCAGCTCATCCGCCTGGCGTACTTCAGCGTGCAGCACGGAAAACGCCGGCACCTGGTTGTCGCGCTCGATCAGGGTCGCGGTCGCTCCGATCCGTTCCAGCAGCCGCAGGTACAGCGCCCATACGGCGTTATCGATCGGCGCGCCGTGATCGTCGATCAACAGCCGGTCGCCCAGGCTGTCGGTGTCTTCGGCAAACCCGGCCAGGTGGATCTCGCCCACCGCGTGCAGCGGCAGGGCATCGATATAGGCCAGCGGGTCGCGCCGGTGGTTGATGCACGACACGTAGACATTGTTCACGTCCAGCAACAGGCCGCAGCCGGTGCGGCGTATCACCTCGCGGATGAATTCGGCCTCGGCCATGCTCGACTGGCGAAACTCCAGGTAGGTCGCCGGGTTCTCCAGCAGCATGGGGCGGCGCAATGTGCTCTGCACCTGGTCGATGTGTTCGCAGACGCGGTTCAGGGTCGGCCGGTCATAGGCCAGGGGCAGCAGGTCATTGAGAAACACCGGGCCATGGCTGGACCAGGCCAGGTGTTCGGAAAAGGACTGGGGTTGATACCGCTCGATCAGCACGGCCAGGCGTTTCAGGTGCTGTTGGTCCAGCGGACCTTCGGCGCCGATCGACAGGCCGACGCCGTGCAGCGACAGCGGATACTGTTCGCGGATCAGCCCCAGGTAGTGATGGAACGGCCCGCCAGCGACCATGTAGTTTTCCGCATGGACTTCAAAGAAGCCGATATCGGGCTGTTCCTTCAGGACCTGGCGAAAGTGCTCGGTCTTGAGCCCCAGCCCGGCGCGTTGCGGCAGGCTGGAGACGGTCGCCTGAGTGGCGGGATGGAGGGGGAGTGGTACGGCCATGTTCATCATCGACACTCAGGCAGGTTGCTTACGACTTGGCTTTGTAGGCTTGCAGTTGGCCGAAACCGGTAGGCGAGGTGCTGCTGGCGGTTTTCTCGCAGGTGCCTTTAGGAACCAGCTTCCAAGCGTTGGCCTGGTGGTCGACCTTGGCGGTACCGGCACAGGTGGTGCCCGCGCCTGCCGCGCAATCGTTCTTGCCTTTCATGGCGACGCCAAAGCATTTCTCCATGTCGTCGGCGGCCTGGGCGGTGGTCGGCAGCGCGGCGATGCTCAAGGCAGAACCGAGGGCCAGGGCCAGGGCGGCGGCGGACAGGGTGCGAGTGGTAGCGGTCATGGTGTTTCTCCAGAAAAGGTAGTGGTGTAGGCAGGCATTCGTGCCTGCTTACCCCTCTAGAGAAAGGTCGCTGGGGTTTGTTACAGCCCAGGCGAAAAAAATCCAGTTGTAGCCGCTGCCGCAGGCTGCGATCGGGGCAACGCCCCGCAAAGGCTGAGCACTCGGAAGGCTCGGTACACCGCGCTGCCAGTGATTGCGAGGGCTTCGCCGTCGATCGCAGCCTGCGGCAGCGGCTACAGGAGGGGAGATTTCCAGGCGAAAAAAAACGGCCCCGCAGGGCCGTTCTTGTTTGCAGCAAGTGCTCAGCCGCCCAGATAGGCTTCGCGCACCTTGGGGTCGGTCAGCAGGGCTTCGCCGGTGCCTTGCATCACCACCCGACCGTTTTCCAGTACATAGGCACGGTCGGCGATCTTCAGCGCCTGGTTGGCGTTCTGTTCCACCAGGAACACCGTCACGCCGTCACGGCGCAGCTGTTCGATGATGTCGAAGATCTGCTGGATGATGATCGGCGCCAGGCCCAGGGACGGTTCGTCGAGCAGCAACAGCTTGGGCTTGCTCATCAGCGCGCGGCCGATGGCGAGCATCTGCTGTTCGCCGCCGGACATGGTGCCGCCGCGTTGGTTGAAGCGTTCCTTGAGGCGCGGGAACAGGCCCAGGACCTTGTCCATCTGCTCCTGGTAATCGCCCTTGTCGGTGAAGAACCCGCCCATGGCCAGGTTCTCCTCCACGGTCAGGCGGGCGAATACCCGACGACCTTCCGGCACCACGGCAATGCTCTTGCGCATGATCTGCGCCGAGGTCTGCCCCACCAGCTCTTCACCCAGGTAACGGATGCTGCCGCTGTGGGCCTGCGGCGAACCGCAGAGGGTCATCAGCAGGGTGGATTTGCCGGCGCCGTTGGCACCGATCAAGGTGACGATCTCGCCCTGGCGGATCTCGACGTTGACGCTGTGCAGCGCCTGGATCTTGCCGTAGAAGGTGGAAACGTTTTCGAACTGCAGCATTTACGCTTCCCCCAGGTAGGCTTTGATCACTTCAGGATTGTCGCGGATCTGTTCTGGCGTGCCGTCGGCCAGGGGCGTGCCCTGGTTGATCACGACGATGTGGTCGGAAATGCTCATGACCAGCTTCATGTCGTGTTCGATCAGCAGCACCGTGGCGTTGTGCTCTTCGCGCAACACGCCGATCAGCGCCTTGAGGTCTTCGGTTTCCCGCGGGTTGAGGCCGGCGGCCGGTTCGTCGAGCATAAGGATCCGCGGACGGGTCATCATGCAGCGGGCGATTTCCAGGCGCCGTTGCTGACCGTAGGCCAGGGTGCCGGCGGGACGGTTGGCGAACTCTTTGAGGTTGACCTTTTCCAGCCAGTACTCGGCGTATTCCATGGCCTCGCGCTCGCTCTTGCGAAACCCCGGGGTCTTGAACAGGCCGGCCAGGAAGTTGGTGTTCAGGTGACGGTGCTGCGCGATCAACAGGTTCTCGACCGCGGTCATGTCCTTGAACAGCCGCACGTTCTGGAAGGTGCGTACCACGCCCTTGAGGGCGATCTTGTGCCCGGGCAGGCCCTGGATCGGCTCGCCGTCGAGCAGGATGCTGCCGGCGGTGGGCTGGTAGAAGCCGGTCAGGCAGTTGAACACCGTGGTCTTGCCGGCGCCGTTCGGGCCGATCATCGATACCACTTGTTTCTCTTTGACGGTCAGGGCCACGCCGTTGACCGCCAGCAGGCCGCCAAAGCGCATGCTCAGGCCCGTTACTTTGAGGATCTCACGGCTCATTTGCGCAGCTCCATGTGGGGACGTTGCATGGGCAGCAGGCCTTGAGGACGCCAGATCATCATCAGCACCATCATGGCGCCGAACATCAACATGCGGTATTCGCTGAATTCGCGCATCAGTTCAGGCAGCAGGATCATCACGGTGGCCGCCAGGACCACGCCCAACTGCGAGCCCATGCCGCCCAGCACGACGATGGCGAGGATGGTCGCGGACTCGATGAAGGTGAAGGACTCCGGCGTCACCAGGCCCTGGCGCGCGGCGAAGAAGCTGCCGGCGAAACCGGCGAAGCAGGCACCCAGGGTGAAGGCCGACAGCTTGATCACGGTCGGGTTCAGGCCCAGTGCGCGGCAGGCGATTTCGTCTTCACGCAGGGCTTCCCAGGCACGTCCCAGGGGCATACGCAGCAAGCGGTTGATGACGAACAGGGCGAACAGCGCCAGCAACAGCGCGACCAGGTAGAGGAAGATCACCTTGTTGATCGAGTTGTATTCGATGCCGAAGTACTCGTGGAAGGTCTGCATGCCCTCGGCGGCCCGGCGTTCGAAGGTCAGGCCGAAGAACGTCGGTTTATCGATGTTGCTGATACCGTTCGGACCACCGGTGAGGTCGGTCAGGTTACGCAGGAACAAGCGGATGATCTCGCCGAAGCCCAGGGTCACGATCGCCAGGTAGTCACCGCGCAGGCGCAATACCGGGAAGCCCAGCAGGAAGCCGAAAGTGGCCGCCATCAGGCCGGCGATAGGCAGGCAGATCCAGAAGCTCAAGCCGTAGTAGTGCGACAGCAGCGCGTAGCTGTAGGCGCCCACGGCGTAGAAGCCGACGTACCCCAGGTCCAGCAGGCCGGCCAGGCCGACTACGATGTTCAGGCCCAGGCCGAGCATCACGTAGATCAGCACCAGGGTGGCGATGTCCACCGCGCCGCGGGAGCCGAAGAACGGCCAGACCAGCGCACCGATGATCAACGCAATGATGATCCAGCGCTGGGTGGTCGGCAGGGTCAGGAAGTTGCTGGCCTTGGCCGGGATTACCGGCATATTGGGCGAGGACTTCCAGGCCGCGCTGATCTGCTGGTCGAACAGCACCCGCAGGAACATCAACACCGAACACGCGGCGATGATCATCAGGGTGGTGGGGCTGGTGCCATGGACTTCCAGGTTGATGCCGACGATGGTCAGTTTCAAACCGAGTATCGGGTAGGCGACGGCCCACACCAGCAAGGCGCTGAAGAACGCCTGTCGAAGATTCCTAGTCATACTTTCTCAACCTCCGGACGGCCCAGCAGGCCGGTTGGCCGGAACAACAACACCAGAACCAGCAGGCCGAACGCCACGACGTCCTTGTACTGGTCGCCGAAGATATCGGCACCGAAGGCTTCCGCCACCCCAAGTACCAGGCCGCCCAGCATGGCGCCCGGAATGCTGCCGATGCCGCCCAGTACCGCGGCGGTGAAGGCCTTGAGACCGACCAGGAAGCCGGCGTTGGGGTTGATCACGCCGTATTGCATGCTCAGCAGCACGGCCGCGATCGCTGCCAGCGCGGCACCGATCACGAAGGTCAGGGCGATGATGTTGTTGGTGTTGATACCCAGCAGGTTGGCCATCTTGATGTCCTCGGCGCAGGCACGGCAGGCACGGCCCAGGCGGGAACGGGAGATGAACAGGGTCAGGCCGAGCATGGCGATCAGGGTCACCACGAACACCACGATTTGCATGTAGGAGATCAGCACTTCATGTGCGCCACCTGGCCCGATGGAGAAGTTGCCCGGGATCAGGTTGGGGATGGATTTGTCCTTGGAGTCTTGCGCCAGCAGAACCGTGTTCTGCAGGAAGATCGACATGCCGATGGCCGAGATCAGCGGGATCAGACGGTTGCTGCCGCGCAGGGGGCGGTAGGCGATCCGTTCGATGCTGTAGCCGTAGGCACTGGTAACGACGATGGTCGCGATGAAGGCCGCGGTCATCAAGAGCGGGACGCTGTCGAGTCCCATCATGGTCAGGCCCGCGATGGCGATGAACGCCACATAGGAACCGATCATGTACACCTCGCCGTGGGCGAAGTTGATCATTCCAATGATGCCGTAAACCATCGTATAGCCGATGGCGATCAGGGCATACGTGCTGCCAACGGTGAGACCGTTAACCAGCTGTTGGAAAAAGTGATAGAGGTCAGGCATTACAGCGCTCCTAAAAACCTGATACGCATTTCACTGGTGGAGTCATTTTCCCGCCTGTGCCCCGTGGATCTGCATCCACTTCGGGTCAGGTTTTGCCAGCGAACCGCTGATGACGGTTTTGAGATTTTCAGGTGGGCGGGCTTCCGGATCACGGAAAACAGGCCCAATACGTTCGCAAAACAAAGCCCACGGCACGCCGTGGGCTTTATTGGCAGTCAGTCAGACAGGGCCTTATTGAGGCGAGACTTCGGTTTTAGGTTTGCCGAAGTGCCACTCGTAGACCACGAACTTGAAGTCTTTCAGGTCGCCCTTGGTGTCGAAGCTCAGGTCGCCGGTCGGGGTCTTGAACGTACCGGCGTGGATGGCTTCAGCCACTTTGGTGGCGTCTTCGGACTTGGCGGCCTTGATGCCTTCGGCAATCACTTGGACAGCCGAGTAGGAAGGGAACACGAACGGACCGCTCGGGTCTTCTTTCTTGGCCTTGAAGGCATCCGCCAGGGCCACGTTGGCCGGATCCTGGTCGAAGGATTTCGGCAGGGTCACCAGCAGGCCTTCGGAAGCGTCCTTGGCGATCTGCGAAATGGAGTCGTTACCCACGCCTTCCGGACCCATGAACTTGGCTTTCAGGCCTTTTTCCTGGGCTTGGCGCAGGATCAGGCCCAGCTCCGGGTGGTAGCCGCCGTAGTAGACGAAGTCGACGTTGGCTTGCTTGAGCTTGGCGATCATCGAGGAGAAGTCTTTGTCGCCGGCGTTGATGCCTTCGAACACGGCAACCTTGGTGCCTTTCTTCTCGAGGGTCTGCTTCACGGCGGTGGCGATGCCTTCACCGTACTGCTGCTTGTCGTGCAGCACGGCAACGATTTTCGGCTTCACGTGGTCGGCGATGTAGTTACCGGCGGCAGGGCCCTGGGCACTGTCCAGGCCGATGGTGCGGAACACCATCTTGTAACCACGGGTGGTGATGTCCGGGCTGGTGGCGGCGGGGGTGATCATGACCACGCCTTCGTCTTCGTAGATGTCCGAAGCCGGTTGAGTGGAGCTGGAGCACAGGTGACCGATCACGAACTTGACGCCGTCGTTGACGACTTTGTTGGCTACGGCGACGGCTTGTTTCGGATCGCAGGCATCATCGTATTCGACGGCCTGGAGCTGCTTGCCATCGACGCCGCCCTTGGCGTTGATTTGTTCGATGGCCATTTTGGCGCCACTGAACTGCATGTCGCCGTACTGGGCTACAGGGCCGGTCTTGGGGCCGGCGATGCCGATCTTGATGGTGTCAGCTGCGAACGAATGGCTGGCGACTCCGGCCAGAACCATAGCGGCAAACAGTTTGGAAATCTGCTTAGTAGCCTTATTCATAGTGCTCCACTCTTACTGTTGTAATTTTTATAGTCCTGGCGCCGTAGCAGCAGAACCGGGTCAGATATCTCTTGGATATCCCCGGAAAATGCCCCCGGCAACTGTACCGGTACAGTGTAGAGCGCCGATTGTTAGCCTGGGAAGCTGGCGCCAGGGGGCAAAATCAGGGGGTGTCGCTTTATTGAAAGAAAAAGACAGAATCGCGGCGGGGTTTTGACCGTATTCAGCGAGCAATCCCTGGCTCTCCTGCACTTCTCTATCGTTGACGCAATTGCAACCGGGTTTGTCTGCCAGAGCACCGACGTTATCATTGCGCCGATTTCTTTTCGGGACAGGCCCATGACTCAAGAACCTAGCACCCTCTATGCCAAGCTGCTTGGTGAAACCGCATCCATTACCTGGAAGGAGCTGGAACCGTTCTTCGCCAAGGGTGCCCTATTGTGGGTCGACGCCAGCCTGGATTTGATCGAGGCAGCCGAGGCCATGGCCGAGAACCAGGCCGAGAAAGTCTCTGCCTGGCTGGCCGCCGAGAAGGTGGGCAAGGTGTCTGCGACGCGGGCGCTGGATCTGGTGGAGCGCGATCCGCTGCTGTGGGCAGTGGTGGTTTCGCCGTGGATTCTGGTCCAGGAAAGGGCGCAGGGCGAAGACTGAGCACCAAAATAGTGCCTGGTTTTTCCGGTTGAAAGTGTGTAGCCGAGTAACCGCGATCAGGGTGATGGCAAGTTGCCCGTGGAGAAAGGCCCCACCCATTTCAGGCTGACGGTGACGTAAGCGGAATGGGAACAGTTTGCAAGGCAGCCCGAGGGCTGCCTGATTGTTTCAGGGGATTAACATCACTTCCCTGTAAACGCCATTTCCCCTGTAGGAGCGAAGCTTGCTCGCGATGGCGTCCAGCCAGTCGACATCGCTTCAGCTCGATGCCGCTGATCGCGAGCAATCGAGCGTCGACCGGCTGTTCCTACAGAAGAGGGGCAGCTGTTAGTAAGCCGTCCTGCCCGTATGGTTGTTCAGCGAGATCACCTTGGTCTTGCCGATGCGGTGGCGGTAGATCTCGCGCAGGTACTTGATGGCCTTCTTCACGCAATCGCGGGACAGGCGGATGTCGTTGATCGAGACGAACTTGTCCTTGTCGTTGATCAGCTCGCGGTACTTCTTCTCGTACATCGGCTTGATCGCGTACCAGTTGGTATCGAGGATCTTCGCCGGGTTCTCGAACTCGTTGAGCAACTCGTCGATACGGCTTTCATCGAATGCCTCGCTGACGATGAAGTCGAGGATCGAGTTGTCCAGGGTCTCGTCGAAGCGGTACGGGTTGCGGGCGAAGCAACGCTTGATAAAGGCCACGATCAGGGTCAGGAAGTCGTCCGACAGGCACGGGCTCTTGGCGATCAGGGTGGTCAGCGACAGGTTGGCCGAGGCGCCGATCACCAGGGCGTAACGCTTGAGGGTGGTATTGGGGAACAGGCTGTTGAGGTGGGTCTTGAGCCGGTTCAGGTCCATGTACGACAGCTTGTAGTCCTTGGGCAGGGAGACGATCGACACCACCGACGAGCAGTTCTTGAAGAAGTGCAGGTCGTGCAGCGCGGCGGCGTCGTAACCGGAAGCCTTGTATTGCTCCAGCGCCGCGCGATAACGCTTGGACTCGATCGGCAGCAGGCTGATGCCTTCGATGGCCTGGGTCACCTTGTTGAAGTGCGGCAGGTCGATGGAGCGGAAGAACAGGTCGTCGATGTTCAGGCGCTGCGGCTCTTTCTCGAACACCTTGAACTTGTCGCCGCTCGGCACCGGGGTTTCCGGGACCACGGACTCGGCATAGGCGATCGCCACCGGGCCGGCCAGGCTCATGAACAGGTCGTTGGCATCCAGGCGGATGGTCTCGCCGATGTCGATGCCGGCGCGGCGGAAGTAGTTCTGGTCGTAGTCGGTGGTCACCGCCTGGGCGGTGAGGATGTTGAAGATCTGCTGGGAGATGTACTGGTTGGCGTGCTTCTCCATGGCATTGACGTCGATGTTCTGGATGTTGCCGTCATCGCTTTCTTCGGCATAACGCATGATGTCGTTGGAAATCAGCATCATCGCGTTCCATGGGCGGATGCGCCCCATGACGCTGGCTTCGCTGCTGTCTTCGTTATCGAAGTTGTAGGAGAAGTCCCATTCTTCCGACAGGTATTTGCACAGCAAGCGTCCGGCGTTGATGTGCAACGCTTCGGACATTTCGCTGCGGTGATCGGAGATGTTCGGCAGTACGCAGATGCCGCTGGTGAAGATCGGCTCGAAGACGAAGGAGTGGCCGCTCTTGCTGTCGTGCTCGTCGATTGGCTTGGTGTCGAACGTCTTGTTCATGTACGAGTACTGCTGGGCCAGGCCGAACTCCGAGGCCATGCCCGAACCGGTACCGCCGCCGGCGCTGAAGATCGAGAAGTACAGGCGCGACTGGTTGGCCTTGATGCCGCAGGAGTCGATCAGGTACGAGTGGATCATTTTCCAGTCGGGGCTGGAGAAGCGCTGCGTGTCCTTGTTGAGGATGATCTTGGCCAGGTACTGGCCGAGGATCGGCGCGTTACCGGCGCCGCCGGCATGGACTTCCGAGAGGTCCATGATCTTCATTTTGCTGTAGTCGCGGATGAAGCCGCTTTTTTCGCCCTTGCGCGAGAAGCGGATGCGCCCGGCGATGTCCTTGTCCAGGTCGCCCAGCATCACCAGCGGCTCGACCAGGAACACCGGTTTGCTGGCCTTGCTCTGGCCCAGGCGCAGGTTGTGGCGGATCCACTGGGCGGGGCTGTAGCCCTTGTCGGCATAGGCCTTGTCGTCGGTGTTGAATTCGTTGAGGTAGAACTTGCGGGCGTTGTACACCAGCTCCGCCACATCCAGGGCGATGTTCGACCCGCAGCGGCCCAGGCCGATCAGGCAGACCGAGGGAAACTCCTGCTCGCGGCGTGACTCGAGTTCGTCTTCCAGGTGCGGCGCGCGGGGAAATACCGAGTCGCGCAGGCCGTCGAGGTTGTCGAGGATGCGGTCGGTGTTGGTTTCGGTGAAGTAGAGGTATTGCTGGGGCGCCTGTGGGCGCGAGCTGGACAATGGCTTCGAATCTGAAAAGCTCTGGCTGCCCGGGGTCAGCGTCAGTTCGGATACTGCGTTGGCAGAATTGTTTTTAGAAGTCATTGTGCGCCGTGTGTCTGGACTGGTCGGCTCGGTGACAAGGTGTCAAAGAGCCATCAAGTGGGATCTCGCGACTTTACAGCGCGATATTGGCCCCAGCGATAGGGATAAGTCTGATGGCCGCTAGGGGGAATCCTTTCCTAAGCTCAGATAAATCGGCCAGTTTTTGGTGATCTTTAATCAAAAGGAGGCAAGATGATGGCAACGTTACCCACCCTAGGGTTCGCCGGTATTGGCCTGATGGGCTTGCCCATGTGTCGCCGTCTGCTGGCGGCGGGTTATCCCCTGGTGGTGTGGAATCGCAACCGGGAAAAATGCGCGCCGCTGCTGGAGGCGGGCGCGCGACTGGCGCAGACCCCGGCCCGGCTATGCGAGGCAGCGGACCTGGTGCTGCTGTGCCTGGCCAATACCGAGGTGGTGCGCGAGGTGGTGTTCGGTGCCGAGGGTATCGCCCAGGGAGCCCGGGCCGGCCAACTGCTGGTGGACCTTTCCAGCCTGGAGCCGACCGCCACCCGGGAAATGGCCGCGCAACTGGCCAGCAGCACCGGCATGGGCTGGGTCGATGCCCCGGTGTCCGGCGGCACGCCCGGTGCCGAGGCCGGCAGCCTGGCAATCATGGTCGGCGGCGAGGCGGCGGATATCGAACGGGTGCGCCCGGTCCTGCTCAATCTGGGGCAACGGGTGACTCATATGGGCGGCGTCGGCGCCGGCCAGGTGACCAAGGCTTGCAACCAGATGATCGTCGCCTGCAATGCCCTGGTGATCGCCGAAGTGGTGGCGCTGGCCGAGCGTTCCGGGGTCGATGCGTCATTGCTGGCCGAGGCGTTGGCCGGTGGTTTCGCCGATTCCAGGCCGTTGCAGATTCTCGCCCCGCAGATGGCCGAAAGCCGCTTCGAACCGATCAAATGGCATGTGCGCACCCTGCTCAAGGATCTGGACGGGGCGGTGAAGTTCTCCCGCGAGCAGGGCTCGGCCACGCCGATCAGCGGATTGGCTGCACAACTGATGCGCCTGCATGGCGGCCAGGGCTATCTGGAGCAGGATCCCGCGACCCTGATCCGCCTGTATCGCGAACCGGCGTCAGAGGGCTGACCGCGGCGACGGCGGGCAGCATGCGCTGCTCGATCTCGTCGATCACCCCGGGCAACTCTTCCAAGGGTAGCGCCCGGCTGAGCAGGTAACCCTGGATGAAGTCGCAGCCGTATTGGGCGAGGAACTCGTACTGCTGCAGGCTCTCGACGCCTTCGGTCACCACCTGCAGGTGCAGGGTATGGGCCATGACGATAATCGCCTGGACGATTTCCTTGTCCTGGGTCGACTGGGGCACGTCCTGGATGAACGAGCGGTCGATCTTCAGGGTGTTGAGCGGCAGGCGCTTGAGGTAGGCGAGGGACGAATAACCCGTGCCGAAGTCGTCGATCGACAGCGACACCCCAAGATTGCGGATCTGCCGCAACAGGGCCACGGTGCTGTCGATGTTACCCATCAGGGCGTTTTCCGTGACTTCCAGTTCCAGGCGCTGGGGCGCGACACCGGCGTTGCTCAGGGTGTTGGCGATCTCCTCGGCCAACTCCTCCCGCGCCAGGTTCAGGGCCGAACAGTTCACCGCGATTTTCATCTCGGCAAAGCCATGGCGGGACAGGGCGGCCAGGTCCTCGCAGGCCTTGCGCAGGACCCAGTTGTCCAGTTCGGCAATCAACCCGTTGGCTTCGGCGATCCCGATGAAACGATCCGGGGCCAGCAGCCCGTGCAACGGATGCCGCCATCGTACCAGCGCTTCGAGCTTGCTGACCTTGCGGCTGCCCAGGTCGTAGATGGGTTGGTAATACAGGGTCAATCCGGCTTCGTGGCGCAGGGCGTTGCGCAACTCTTCCTCCAGTTGCAGTTCCAGGCTCGCCCGGGTTTTCAGGTTGGTGCTGAAGAAATGCAGGCTGTTGCGACCGCTGCCCTTGGATTGATAGAGCGCCAGGTCGGCATGCTTGAGCAGTTCTTCGCAGGTTTCGCCATCGTCGGGAAAGACGCTGATGCCGATACTGGTGGTCATCACCATGCGCCGTCCTGCCAGCTCGATGGGCTCCTTCATCTTGCTCATGATGCGTTGCGCCATGTGCTGGGCTTCGTCGCGGTGGCTCAAGCTCATGAGGATGCAGAACTCGTCTCCACCGAAACGCGCCACCACGTCTTCATGGCTGCGGGTGGAGCTTTTGATATGGCCGGCAATCACCTTCAACAGTTGGTCGCCGGCATCGTGGCCGAGGCTGTCGTTGATCCGCTTGAAGTGATCGATGTCGAGGAACATCACCGCCAGCATGCCGCCCTGCACGGTCTTTTCGATGAGCTTTTCGGCGAACAGCTGATTGAAGCCACGACGATTGATCAGGTTGGTCAGGGCGTCGTAATGCGCCACCTGTTGCAACGCCACCCGAGCCTGGTCCAGTTGGCTCAACAGGGTGTTGACCCGGCGCAGGTCCTGTTCCTTGTGTTGGAGTTTCTTGTCCGCCAGGGCCGCGCTGATGCTGCTGCCAATGATCAACAGGGCGATGACGGCGATGGTCAGGCCCAGTTGCAAGGGGTTGTCGTCCACCGCTATCGAAGGCGTGCCCGCCACTGGCATCACCAGTTTCAGCGCCCACATGCCGGTGAAATGCATGGCGACTATGCCGCCCCCCAGCAGCAGGCTGGCCGCGTATTTGAGCAACTGGTGGAGCACGCCGCTGCCATTGCTCAGGTAGCGGGACAGCAGCAAGGCGACCAGGCTCGCGCTGATGGCGATGGCAATCGACAGGCCGAAGAGGTCGGGTTGGTAGTAGGCCGTGGCTTGTGAGCGCATGGCCGCCATGCCGACATAATGCATGACGCAGATGCCCAGGCCGATCCAGATCGACGCCAGCAGGTAGCGCCACAGTTGCAGCCGGGTATGGCTGAGGGTCTTCATCGCCAGCCAGGATGCAATCACCGCGATCAGCAGCGACAGCAGGGTCATCGGCAGGTCGTAATGGGTTTCGATGGGGATTTGCAGTGCCAGCATGCCAATGAAATGCATGGCCCAGATGCCGCCGGCCAGACAGAAGGCGCCGATCCAGCGCCAGCGTTGCTGGGCGGCTGCCAGGTCGACGTGGCGCACCCGTTCGGCCATATCCAGGGTGGCGAAGCTGCCAGCGCAGGCCACCAGATAGGCGAGGATCACCAGCACGGGGTTGTGGCTGCAGGTGAGTAATACCTGCCCGCCTTCGGGGAGCTCGGTAAAAAAATGCAGACCAAGCCATTCCATCGCAGGCCCCGTTTCTTGAGTCATCCAGGGCCAGCCCTGATGGCTGACCAATGGGACTGAGTATAGGAAGCCGAGGCAAGGCCGGAAGCGATGGTGGCAGATTGACTTAAATGATTTTGGAATTCAGCCCATAGCCAATCGAGCTAAGCGCTCTGTTCGAAGTACAGCGTCGGCTCCAGGGGCGCGAGCCCGAATGCCGCGCGCGCGGCGTCGCAATCGACGTTCTGTTGGCCATTTTCCCAGGACGCCTCGAACTCGCGGCAGGTGCTGGAACGCTGGTGATAGATCGAACAGCTGACTTCCTTGCCGACCTCACCGGTCAGCGCAGTGCAGCGGGTCGGCTTGCAATCGGTACCGAGCATGGCGACCCGGCTGGGGCTGATGGACGCCACCAGATCGTCGGGGACCGTACCGCCGGAAGAGGCGCATTCACCCCAGAAAAAAGACACACGAAAGTGTGAACAGCAGGCACCGCAATTCAGACACGGACTGGCTTCGGACATGGGCGTATTCAAAGGGGAGGAGGTTGATGAGGGGGGCAGCAAGGCCGCTATTCTAGGCTTCGCAACGGCCTTGGGAAGGGGGCGCGCGAGGTATTTTTCAGGCCCTGCGCAAGCCCTTGAAAAATCGAGCTTTAGCCCCGGTATCCGGGGACTTGCGGCGGTTTCGGCGGGGGGCGATGGCGTTGTTCGGGCGGCCGTCGAGCGCGGTTGACGACCTGTGCTTCGGATTGCCTGGTATCAGCCTTACGAATCATTACAGACAAGCGCGGCGGGGCTGACTAGATTGCAACTTCCAGGCTCGGTTGCGTCTGGCCGAATAACAATAAAGAGACCGACCCATGCAGAACTCGACCCAAGCGGCGAATGCCTGGCGCATTCTGTTCCTGTTGTTCCTGGCTAACCTGTTCAACTTCTTCGATCGCACCATTCCGGCCATCATCATCGAGCCGATCCGTATGGAGTGGCACCTGAGCGACTTCCAGATCGGCATCATCGGCACCGCCTTCACCATCGTCTACGCCATTGCCGGCCTGCCCCTGGGGCGCATGGCCGATACCGGCTCGCGCAGCAAACTCATGGGCTGGGGCCTGGCAGTGTGGAGCGGGCTGACCGCGGTCAACGGCCTGGTGGGCAGTTTCTGGAGTTTCCTGCTCGTGCGCATGGGCGTTGGCATCGGCGAAGCCAGCTACGCGCCGGCGGCCAACTCGCTGATCGGCGACCTGTTCCCGGCCCATCGCCGGGCCCGGGCCATGGGCATCTTCATGCTTGGCCTGCCGCTGGGCCTGTTGTTGGCGTTCTTCACCATCGGCGCCATGGTCAAGGCCTTCGACAGCTGGCGCGCGCCGTTCTTTATCGCCGCGGTGCCGGGGCTGTTGCTGGCGGTGTTCATGTTCTTTATCAAGGAGCCCAAGCGTGGGGCGGCGGAAGCCGTCAAGGTCTCCCAGGAGCGCGTCGACCGGCCGATCCGCCGGGTGTTGGCGATTCCGACCTTTCTCTGGCTGGTGCTGGCCGGGCTGACCTTCAACTTCGCCTCCTACGCCTGCAACTCGTTCCTGGTGCCGATGCTGCAGCGTTACTTCCTGATGCCCTTGCAGGAAGCCGCGGTAGCGACCGGGGTGATAGTCGGGGTGACCGGCCTGTTCGGCCTGACCCTGGGCGGCTGGGTCGCCGACAAGATTCACCAGCGTGTCGCCAATGGCCGGTTGCTATTCGCCGCCTTCAGCATGTTGATCTCGACCCTGTGCACCGCCTGGGCCCTGCATGCCGGGCGCATCGAGATCGGGGTGTTCGTCGCGGTGTTCAGTGTCGGCTGGCTGTTCGCCTACAACTTCTATACCTGTGTTTACACGGCGATCCAGGATGTGGTCGAACCACGTCTGCGGGCCACGGCCATGGCGCTGTTCTTCGCCGGCCTGTATCTGCTGGGCGGAGGCCTGGGGCCGGTGGTAGTGGGGGCGCTGTCCGATCACTTCGCCCATGCGGCGATGTACGCCGCCGGAGCCGGGCAGATGACCGAGGCGTTCAAGGCAGTCGGCCTGCATGACGCCATGTACCTGATCCCGGTGGCGTTGCTGTTGACCATGCTGTTCCTGTTCCTGGCCTCGCGCTGCTTCGTGCGCGATGCGCAGCGGATGAAGGACGGGTTGGTACCGGGCGAGCCGGCGGGGGCGGCGGTGGCGGCTTGAACAGTGCTTCTACAGAAGCAGATAAAAAAGGCCCGCATTGTGCGGGCCTTTTCATTTACTGGCAGAGCAGGGGGATCAGCCCGCCACCAATACCCGGATCGCTTCCAGGCGCAGCGCGGCTTTCTCAAGCATCGCCAGGCCTTGTTCGCGTTGTTGGCGCAGGGCCACCAGTTCGCTGTCGCGCACGGTCGGGTTGACCGCCTGCAACGCGGTCAGGCGCGCCAGTTCTTCGTCGGTGTCGGCGGCCAGGCGCCGTTGCGCCTCGGCCACGCGCTCGGCGTGACGCGGGGCGATCTTCGCTTCGCCGGCGTTGATCTTCGGCGTCAGCTGGTCGCGCTGGGCCTGGATGAACTTGTTGGCGCTGGCCCGTGGCACGCTTTCCAGCTGGTCGTTGAGGGTCTCGAAGGCGACGCGCGCCGACAGGTCGTTGCCGTTGGCGTCCAGCAGGCAGCGCAGGGCGGCCGGTGGCAGGTAGCGGCCCAGCTGCAGCGAGCGCGGTGCCACCACTTCACTGACGTACAGCAGTTCCAGCAACACGGTGCCGGGTTTCAGCGCCTTGTTCTTGATCAGCGCCACGGCGGTGTTGCCCATGGAACCGGACAGCACCAGGTCCATGCCGCCTTGCACCATCGGGTGCTCCCAGGTGATGAACTGCATGTCTTCGCGAGACAGCGCCTGGTTGCGGTCGTAGGTGATGGTCACGCCTTCGTCGTCGCCCAGCGGGAAGCTGGCGTCGAGCATTTTTTCGCTCGGCTTGAGGATCAGCGCGTTGTCCGAATGGTCTTCGCTGTCGATGCCGAAGGCGTCGAACAGGGTTTCCATGTAGATCGGCAGGGCGAACTGGTCGTCCTGCTCGAGGATCGCTTCCACCAGTGCATCGCCTTCGCCGGCGCCGCCGGAGTTGAGCTCCAGCAGACGGTCGCGGCCGGTGTGCAGCTCGGCTTCCAGGCGCTCGCGCTCGGTGCGCGCCTCGTCGATCAGCGCTTGCCACTCGCCGTCGTCGGCTTCTTCCAGCAGCGGCAGCAGGCGCGGGCCGAACTGATGCTGCAGGGCGTTGCCGGTCGGGCAGGTATTGAGGAAGGCGTTCAGCGCTTCGTGGTACCACTGGAACAGGCGCTCTTGCGGGCTGGTTTCCAGGTACGGCACATGCAGCTCGATCACGTGTTTCTGGCCGATCCGGTCAAGACGGCCGATCCGCTGCTCCAGCAGGTCCGGGTGCGACGGCAGATCGAACAGCACCAGATGGTGGGCGAACTGGAAGTTGCGACCTTCACTGCCGATTTCCGAGCAGATCAGCACCTGGGCGCCGAACTCTTCGTCGGCGAAGTAGGCGGCGGCGCGGTCGCGCTCGAGGATGTTCATGCCTTCGTGGAATACCGTGGCCGGGATACCGGAGCGCACGCGCAGGGCGTCTTCCAGGTCCATGGCGGTTTCGGCGTGGGCGCAGATCACCAGGACCTTGGTGCGCTTGAGCATTTTCAGCTGGTCGATCAGCCACTCGACGCGTGGGTCGAACTTCCACCAGCGTTCTTCTTCGCTGGCGTCCGGCTGGGCCTGGAAGCTGACTTCCGGGTACAGCTCGGCGTGCTCGCCCAGCGGCAGTTCCAGGTACTCGTCCGGGCATGGCAGCGGGTACGGGTGCAGCTTGCGTTCGGGGAAGCCTTGCACCGCGGCGCGGGTGTTGCGGAACAGCACGCGGCCGGTGCCGTGGCGGTCCAGCAACTCGCGCACCAGGCGCGCGCTGGCTTCAGTGTCGCCGTCGTTGACGGCGGCGAGCAGGGCTTCGCCTTCGTTGCCGAGGAAACTGTGGATGGTCTTGTGCGCTTCTGGCGACAGGCGTCCTTTATCCAGCAACTCCTGCACGGCTTCGGCCACCGGGCGATAGTTTTCGCTCTCGGCGCGGAAGGCGGCCAGGTCGTGGAAGCGGTTCGGGTCGAGCAGGCGCAGACGGGCGAAGTGGCTGTCCTGGCCCAGTTGTTCCGGGGTGGCGGTGAGCAGCAGGACACCGGGGATCACCTCGGCCAGCTGTTCCACCAGCGCGTATTCCGGGCTGACCTGGTCTTCGTGCCACACCAGGTGGTGCGCTTCGTCGACCACCATCAGGTCCCAGCCGGCGGCGAACAGCGCGTCCTGGGCCTTCTCGTCGTCCACCAGCCATTCCAGGGCCACCAGGGCGAGCTGGGTGTCTTCGAAGGGGTTGGCGGCATCGCTTTCGATAAAGCGTTCTTCGTCGAACAGCGCAACCTGCAGGTTGAAGCGCCGGCGCATTTCCACCAGCCACTGGTGCTGCAGGTTCTCCGGGACCAGGATCAGCACGCGGCTGGCGCGGCCCGACAGCAGCTGGCGGTGGATCACCAGGCCGGCTTCGATGGTCTTGCCCAGGCCCACTTCGTCCGCCAGCAGAACCCGCGGCGCGATACGGTCGGCGACTTCACGGGCAATGTGCAACTGGTGGGCGATCGGCTGGGCACGTACGCCACCCAGGCCCCACAGCGACGATTGCAGCTGGCGGCTGGTGTGTTCCAGGGTGTGGTAGCGCAGGGAGAACCAGGCCAGCGGGTCGATCTGCCCGGCGAACAGACGGTCGCTGGCCAGGCGGAACTGGATGAAGTTCGAGAGTTGGGTTTCCGGCAGGGTGACGACTTCGTTCTGCCCGTTGAGGCCGTGGTAGACCAGCAGGCCGTCGACGTCATCGACTTCGCGCACGGTCATTTTCCAGCCTTCGAAGTGGGTGATGGTGTCACCCGGGGAAAACCTCACGCGAGTGAGGGGCGCATTCCGTAGCGCATACTGGCGAGTGTCGCCAGTGGCCGGATAGAGCACGGTCAGCAAGCGGCCGTCCTGTGCCAGAACGGTGCCTAGACCTAGCTCGGCTTCGCTGTCACTAATCCAGCGTTGCCCCGGTTGATACTGCTGCGCCATGCTGCCTGACTCCCGCCTTGAAAAAGCCGACTATGTTAACGGATCGGCGGCCTCAGGCCAAAGGACTCTAACAAAAACAACTACGCTGGAAGGTAGCGTATCGGGCGCATTTGTCGGGGCTCGGGGCACTATCGGGTGACGACTGGGTCACAAGTTTGCGACCGATGGCTCAAGTCGCCCCCGCAGCAGCCGACAGCCTGCCGACAGGAGACCAATAATATGCTGCCCCCGATGTTGCCCTTGAGTGCCGTGCCCGTGACCTCCCAGCAGGATCCGATCCGGCCGCGCCCGGATATCCCGCCGGTGGTACCGGTGCAACAGAGTTCCAACGAAAGCACCATCGACCTGCACAAGCGTGATGCCGAACAGTCGGCGCTGCTGCTGCGCGAAGAACAGCAGCGCCAGCAGCAAAGGCACAAACGCCAGCGCGAAGCCGAGGCTGCGGACGATCCCGAACTGCACCTGGCCGTGCCCGGGGACGAGTTGAATGCCGACAACACCGTGCCGGTGGCGCCGCTGATCGAGGACGCGCCACGCCAGGGGCTGTGGGTCGACGTCGAGGTCTAGATGCTGTCCTTTAATGCCTGCAACAGTGGCGCGCAAGGGATCACAGGGTGCAATTCGCGCGATGCTGGCCAAACGGCGGCCCCCCTTTAATTGCGCTCAATATCCGCCGATCACTGGTCAGGCGCCGCGTCACGCCGCATTATTGGCAAACCCGCAAGGGCCGCAGCCGCGCTATCGCTATATAGAGGCTCCGGTCGACATAGACCTGAACGATGCAAGCCAACGCCATGAGCCAAGACGACAACCTGATCGACCTGAACGCCGAACGTGCCAAGCGTGTGCATGACTTGAAGGAAAAGCGCCTGAACGAAGTGCGTCAGGCATTCGAGCAGGCAATGCCTTTGGGCAAGCCGAAGAAGAAACCGAAAAAGCCGAAAAAGCGCTGAACCGGGCGCGATCTGTTGATGTAAGTCAGTTATTTCCCCTCCCTGTCGTCCTGTCTGGGTCGACCATTGACCCCGGTCAATTTTCCCCGCCGCCTCTTTGGTTAACTTAGCCCCATCGCAACAGGGCAAGAGCAGGAGGCCAGTCATGTTTTTCGACAATGTGGTGATCGCCGGAGTGCTGACTGTCGGCCTCATGGTTCTGTTTTTCGCCGGGTTTGGATTTTTCATCTGGAAAGATGCGCATAAACGCAAAAAACCTTAAGTCTTTCCGGTAACGAGCACGCAAGGCATTTTGGGCAACTTCGGTTGCCCTTTTTTTTGCCTGTGTGTTTTGTCGGAGCGAGGCTCTTGCCCACGATGGCGTCCGTTTGCGCGATACAGGTCTCCAGGTAGAACGCGGAATCAGGTTTCAAGGCTGCCTTGCAGCCCATCGCGAGCAAGCTTCGCTCCTACAGAAGTCGATCATTTATTTCAGGCACAAAAAAAGGTGCGGCCCGAGGGGCGCACCTTTTTTGTCGCGGACCGAGCGAATCAGGTCCCGAGGGCTTTCGAGGCCAGCCAGAACAGACCGGCCGACAGCGCCACGGTTGCCGGCAGGGTCAGCACCCAGGCCAGCAGGATGGTGCGTATGGTGCCGCTTTGCAGGCCGCTTTTGTTGGCGACCATGGTTCCCGCCACGCCCGAAGACAGCACATGGGTGGTCGATACCGGCAGGCTGAAGATATTGGCCATGCCGATCAGGCCGGCGGCGGTGATCTGCGCCGACATGCCCTGGGCATAGGTCATGCCTTGCTTGCCGATCTTCTCGCCGATGGTCTGTACCACACGTTTCCAGCCGATCATGGTCCCCAGGCCAAGGGCCAGGGCCACGGCCAGGATCACCCAGAACGGTGCGTACTCGGTGGTGGCGGTCAGGTCTTTGCGCAACTTGTCCAGGTCAGCCTTTTCACGGGCCGCGAGGTGCGGCAGCTTGCCGACTTTCTTCGCGGTGTCATCCAGGCAGAGCAGGTAGCGACGCACTTCGATACGGCTTTCGGCCGGCAGCGAATGATAGTCGGCGACACCCTTGAGGGTGCCCAGCAGCGCGGCGATGGTCGGTTCGGTCTGCTGCGGGTTGCAGCGGAACTTGCCTGGCAGGTCGTCTTTCACGCTTTTGCCCAGGGCCAGGAACTCGCCCAGGGAGTCCTCGTTACGCTGATAGAACTGGCTCAGGTGCAGGGTGGCGTCGCGGGTACGCTCGATCTGATAGGTGGTGCTGTTCAGGTCGAGCACGAACTGCGCGGGCACGATACCGATCAGTACCAGCATGATCAGGCCGATGCCTTTCTGGCCGTCGTTGGAACCGTGCACGAAGCTCACGGCCATGGCCGAGATCACCAGCACCAGGCGATTCCAGAAGGGCGGGTGTTTCTTGTCGTCGACCTTGCGGCGTTGTTCCGGGGTCTTGTGCATCTTCGAGATCGGGCGCCACCACTTCAGGCCGATCAGCACCAGGGCGGCAATCAGGAAGCCGGCCATGGGCGAGAACACCAGGGAAGCACCGATGTCGATCGCTTTCTGCCAGTTCACGCCATCGCCCAGCGGGATATCGTTGAGCAGGGCATTGGCCAGACCGACACCGAGGATCGAACCGATCAGGGTGTGGGAGCTGGAGGCGGGAATACCGAAGTACCAGGTGCCCAGGTTCCAGGTGATGGCCGCGGCCAGCAACGAGAAGACCATGGCCAGGCCGTGGCCGGTGTTGACATTGATCAGCAGCTCGACCGGCAGCAGATGGACGATGGCATAGGCCACGCCGACACCGCCCAGCAGCACGCCGAGGAAATTGAATACACCGGAAAAGAATACGGCCAGGTGCGGCGGCATGGCTTTGGTGTAGATAACAGTGGCAACCGCATTTGCGGTGTCATGAAAGCCGTTGATGAACTCGTAGGCGAGGACAAAAGCCAGGGCGAGCAAGAGGCTCACAAGCACCCAAGCATCCAGTCCGCTGAATAAATCGATCATGAAGGTTTTCTGACCCGGTCATAAGGGGGCGCGATTATGCCAGAAAACCCTGGTAATCGATGCACTAGGTGCTGGTTGGTAACATTCTTCAACGAAAAAGCCGGAGGCAGGCCAATGGCCATGCCTTTTTTCGGGGCATGGGCAAGCCATTGATTTTACTGGGGCTCATCCTCAAGGTCAGGAGCACAACGCTGAGCCAAACGTCTCAAACGCTTGTATGAAATTTCAGTGCCATGACACTTTTTGAGCCCTTTGGGGCCATTCGCTGCAACACGGCGGATGCCAGGCCGACCTTGCGATCGACCTTTATCTGCAAGGGCATTGAGCCGTGCGAAAGTTTCAGGCGAACAGCGTCACGGCTGGTCTGCCTTGAGCTCTTTTTCCATCTTTTGCAGTTCTTGGGTGAAGGCCTGGTCGAGAACGCTGGCGCGCTTGCGCCAGGGTTTGCGTTCCGGTTCAGGCTGGGCGGCGTAGGTGGTGACTTCGCCTCCGTAAACTTCCTTGTAACGTTGTTCCTGGCGCTCAAGTTCCGCGCGCAGTTCGTCTTTCGTCACAGTGTTACCTAACTGAGTTGAGATTATCCCGATGATACGCATTGCCTAGATCGGGTTTATCAAACCGCCTCGTACTCGACTCGATTAAAGGAGCCAGGATTGCGATGGGGCTCGCCAAACCGCTTCTTGTTGCATGCGGCCACGCCACCGGACAAGAACAGCTGTCGTAGCAACAGTTACTTTTTTGCAAACGCATTGGCCGGGCATATTGAGATGAGCGTCAAGCGCTTGCTGCAGGAGGCGTCATTTACTCTACGCAGCCTGATGATGCTGCCGGACGCAGAAAAGCGCCGGTGATCACTTTGCTCATTATAGCGGCGGCCATGAATAACTCTATCGGCAATAAGTTAAAAATCATCAACTTGATATCAGGGTTTTGTTACACGAAAGTTTTAATCCGGATGACGAGAGCAGTTCTGTAACAAGGCCTGACAAGTTGCCTGGACTAATGCGGAAGAAATGAGAGTTTTATTGGCGACGAAAAAGCGGCACATCGCCTGGCAGGCATTTATCGCAATGGATTGCGATTATCGGTCGATGGTTCGATAATCGCCCAATGTTGGCCGTGCAGGCTTGTGCATCCTCTCCAGTACGGCTTGTAATAAGCCGGACTTCCGTCGCAGAGAACCTGAAATGAACGATCAATTGCGTAATTCCTTCGCTTCCGCCGCGCCGCCGATTGTCGCTTCGCCGGCCAAGCGGATTCAGGCGCTGACGGGTGATCCGGATTTCATGACCTCTCTGGCTCGCGGCCTGGCGGTGGTCCAGGCCTTTCAGGAGCGCAAGCGCCATCTGACCATCGCCCAGATCAGCCACCGTACGGAGATTCCCCGTGCCGCCGTGCGCCGCTGCCTGCATACCTTGATCAAGCTCGGTTACGCCACCACCGATGGCCGCACCTATTCGTTGCTGCCCAAGGTGCTGACGCTGGGGCATGCCTATCTGTCTTCCACACCGCTGGCGGTATCGGCCCAGCCTTACCTGGACCGCATGAGCGAGCAACTGCACGAAGCCTGCAACATGGCCACCCTGGAAGGCGACGACATTCTGTACATCGCCCGTTCGGCCACCACCCAGCGCCTGATCTCGGTCGATCTCTCGGTGGGTGGGCGCCTGCCGGCCTACTGCACATCCATGGGGCGGATCCTGCTGGCGGCGCTGGATGACGCCTCGTTGCGCGAATACCTCGACCATGCCGACCTGCAAGCCAAGACCAGCCGTACCCTGCACACGCCGCAGGCGCTGCTCGAATGCCTGCAACAGGTCCGGCAGCAGGGCTGGTGCATCGTCGATCAGGAACTGGAACAAGGCCTGCGCTCGATCGCCGTACCGGTGTACGACGCTTCGGGCCAGGTACTGGCCGCGCTCAACGTCAGTACCCATGCCGGTCGCGTTAGCCGCGCGGAACTGGAGCAGCGCTTCTTGCCGGGCCTGCTCAGCGCCAGTCGCGACCTCAGCGCCCAATTGTTCGCTTGAGGGCTGTCTGCTTAAGCTGTTCGATAAACGCACAGATACGCGCTTGCTGAATTGACGCTCTTTCCCTTGCCTCATTAATGTCGCGGCAGCGTCATCCGGCCACTGGAGCACTGCCTCTGCAATGGCCGCGTGACGCCCCCATAATAATGAAGAGGCCAACTCCCCATGAGCATCGCCCGCGCGCCCAGCCGCGCTCCTCTATCGTGCCTTCGCCTGCCGACGGCCTGATCCCGCAAGACCCTTTTCGATCTGAACCGACCAGCTCTGGCTGGCACCTGTGCGCCTGCGTTTTTCGCGTGGAATAAAAATAATGAACCAGCCTCAATCCGCTGTAGGGAACTGCCTCGATGTGCAGTCCTTTATCAATGCCCAGCCGCTGTCGCGCTATCAGTGGCGGGTGGTGATCCTGTGTTTCCTGATTGTCTTCCTCGATGGCCTCGATACCGCGGCCATGGGTTTCATTGCGCCGGCGCTGTCCCAGGATTGGGGCATCGACCGCGCCAGCCTCGGCCCGGTGATGAGTGCCGCGCTGATCGGCATGGTTTTCGGGGCGCTGGGCTCCGGCCCTCTGGCTGACCGCTTCGGGCGCAAAGTGGTGCTGGTGGGGGCGGTGCTGTTGTTCGGTGCCTTCAGCCTGGCGTCGGCCTATAGCAGCAATGTCGACCAGTTGCTGGTGCTGCGTTTCCTTACCGGCCTGGGGTTGGGCGCCGGCATGCCGAATGCCACCACGCTGCTTTCCGAATACACCCCCGAGCGCCACAAGTCGTTGCTGGTGACCAGCATGTTCTGTGGTTTCAACCTGGGCATGGCCGGCGGCGGTTTCATTTCTGCCAAGCTGATCCCGGCGTTCGGCTGGCACAGCCTGTTGCTGATCGGCGGGATTTTGCCGTTGATCCTGGCAGTGGTGCTGCTGGTCTGGCTGCCGGAGTCGGCGCGTTACCTGGTGGTGCGCAATCGTGGCACCGACAAGGTGCGCAAGGCCCTGGCGCCGATCGAGCCGGGCACGGTCGGCCAGGTCGCGAGCTTCAGCGTGCCGGAGCAGAAGACGGTGAAGGCGCGCAATGTGTTCGCGGTGATTTTTTCCGGGACCTACAGCGTCGGTACCTTGCTGTTGTGGCTGACCTATTTCATGGGGCTGGTGATCGTATACCTGCTGACCAGCTGGCTGCCGACCCTGATGCGCGACAGCGGCGCGAGCATGGAGCAGGCGGCTTTTATCGGTGCGCTGTTCCAGTTCGGCGGGGTACTCAGCGCCGTGGCGGTGGGCTGGGCCATGGACCGCTTCAACCCGCACAAGGTCATCGGCACCTTCTACCTGCTGGCCGGGGTCTTCGCCTACGCGGTCGGGCAAAGCCTGGGCAACATCACCTTGCTGGCGACCCTGGTGCTGATCGCCGGCATGTGCGTCAACGGCGCGCAATCGGCGATGCCATCCTTGGCCGCGCGTTTCTATCCGACCCAGGGCCGCGCCACCGGCGTGTCGTGGATGCTCGGCATCGGTCGCTTCGGGGCGATCCTCGGGGCCTGGATGGGCGCCACGCTGCTGGGGCTGGGCTGGAATTTCGAGCAAGTGCTGACCGCGCTGGTGATCCCGGCCGCACTGGCGACTACGGCGGTGGTGATCAAGGGCATGGTCAGCCATGCGGATGCGACCTGATCGAATCAGCAAGGCGCTCCTCAAGGGAGCGCTGAATACCTGTAGCCGCTGCCGCAGGCTGCGATAAGGCCGAAGGCCTTCAGCGATCCTGAGATCTTCGCGACCGTTCCGCTCGATCGCAGCCTGCGGCAGCGGCCATAGCACAATCGATAGTCAGACAACAATCTGTTCGATAAACGAACGCTCAGTCGATTATCGGATTGTTTGGGTTTTTCCCTCGGCTTAATCTTCAGTCACTCCGGCGCATCCTTCGGCGCCTTTTTCTTCCAGTCGCTCAATAACAATCGGGAGATCCCCCATGGCTGAAATCCTTTCGCTGCACGACGCGGTGAAGCAGTTCGTCAATGACGGCGATACCGTCGCGCTCGAAGGCTTCACCCACCTGATCCCCACGGCCGCGGGTCATGAAATCATTCGCCAGGGCAAAAAAGACCTGACCCTGGTACGGATGACCCCTGACCTGATCTACGACCAGTTGATCGGTGCCGGTTGTGCCCGCAAGCTGATTTTCTCCTGGGGCGGCAACCCGGGCGTCGGCTCCCTGCATCGCCTGCGGGATGCGGTCGAGAAGCAATGGCCGCACCCCCTGGAAATCGAAGAACACAGCCACGCCGACCTGGCCAATGCCTACGTGGCGGGCGCCTCGGGCCTGCCATTCGCGGTCTTGCGCGCTTATGCCGGTTCCGACCTGCCGAAGGTCAACCCGCTGATCAAGAGCGTGACCTGCCCATTCACCGGTGAAGTGCTGGCGGCGGTGCCATCGGTACGTCCTGACGTCACCGTGATCCATGCGCAGAAAGCCGACCGCAAGGGCAACGTGCTGTTGTGGGGCATTCTTGGCGTACAGAAGGAAGCCGCCCTGGCCGCCAAGCGCTGCATCGTCACCGTGGAAGAAATCGTCGACGACCTGAACGCCCCGATGAATGCCTGCGTGCTGCCGACCTGGGCCCTGAGCGCGGTCTGCCATGTGCCGGGCGGCGCCCATCCGTCCTACGCCCACGGCTATACCGAGCGCGACAACATCTTCTACCAGGCCTGGGACCCGATCGCCCGCGACCGTGAAACCTTCACCGCCTGGATCAACGAATACATCCGCGGCAGTGCTGACTTCAGCGAATTCCAGGCCAAGCTGGCCGCAGCAACGGGGGCCAAATAATGACTTACTCCACCAATGAAATGATGACCGTTGCCGCCGCCCGCCGCCTGCAGAACGGCTCGGTGTGTTTTGTCGGGATCGGCCTGCCGTCCAAGGCCGCCAACCTGGCGCGCCTGACCTCGTCGCCGGACGTGGTGCTGATCTACGAATCCGGCCCGATCGGCGCCAAGCCCAGCGTACTGCCGCTGTCCATCGGTGACGGCGAGCTGGCCGAGACCGCGGACACCGTGGTGCCGACCGGCGAGATCTTCCGCTACTGGCTGCAAGGCGGGCGGATCGACGTCGGTTTCCTCGGCGCCGCCCAGGTCGACCGTTTCGGCAACATCAACACCACGGTGGTCGGCGACTACCACCAGCCGAAAGTCCGCCTGCCGGGCGCCGGCGGTGCGCCGGAGATCGCCGGTTCGGCCAAGAGCGTGCTGATCATCCTCAAGCAGTCGTCGCGTTCCTTTGTCGACAAACTCGACTTCATCACCTCGGTCGGTCACGGCGAAGGCGGCGACTCGCGCAAGCGCCTGGGCCTGCCAGGGGCCGGGCCGGTGGGGATCATCACCGACCTGTGCATCATGGAGCCGGAAGCCGGCACCCATGAATTCGTGGTGACCTCGCTGCACCCGGGCGTGACCCGCGAGCAGGTGGTCGCCGCCACCGGCTGGGCGATCCGTTTCGCCGACCAGGTGGCGGAAACCGCCGCCCCGACCGAGATCGAACTGACCGCCCTGCGTGACCTGGAAGCCCGCACCGCCGCGGCCCATGGCCAAACCCCGGGAGAAGCCTGATGCGCGAAGTGTTTATCTGTGACGCCATTCGTACCCCCATCGGCCGCTTTGGTGGCGGTTTGTCGACGGTGCGGGCCGACGATCTGGCCGCCGCGCCGATCAAGGCGCTGATCGAGCGCAACCCGTCGGTGGACTGGAGCGCGGTGGACGAGGTGTTCCTCGGCTGCGCCAACCAGGCCGGCGAAGACAATCGAAACGTGGCGCGCATGGCGCTGCTGCTGGCCGGGCTGCCGGAAACCATTCCGGGCGTGACCCTCAACCGCCTGTGCGCTTCGGGCATGGATGCCATCGGCACCGCCTTCCGCGCCATCGCCAGTGGTGAGATGGAGCTGGCCATCGCCGGCGGCGTCGAGTCGATGTCCCGCGCGCCCTTTGTCATGGGCAAGGCCGACACCGCCTTTTCGCGCAACATGAAGCTGGAAGACACCACCATCGGCTGGCGCTTCATCAACCCGCTGATGAAGGCTCAGTACGGCGTGGATGCGATGCCGCAGACCGCCGACAACGTCGCCGACGATTATCAGGTGTCGCGTGCCGACCAGGATGCGTTCGCCCTGCGCAGCCAGCAGCGCACCGCCGCGGCGCAGGCCGCCGGGTTCTTCGCCGAGGAAATCGTCCCGGTGCGTATCGTCCACAAGAAGGGCGAGACCGTTATCGAGCAGGACGAGCACCCGCGGGCCGATACCTCGCTGGAAACCCTGAGCAAACTCAAGCCGGTCAACGGCCCGGACAAGACCGTCACCGCCGGCAACGCCTCGGGCGTCAACGACGGGGCGGCGGCGCTGATCCTGGCGTCGGCCGAGGCGGTGAAAAAGCACGGCCTGACCGCCCGTGCCCGGGTGCTGGGCATGGCCAGCGCCGGCGTGGCGCCACGGGTGATGGGCATCGGCCCGGTGCCGGCGGTGCGCAAGTTGACCGAGCGCCTGGGCGTGGCGGTCAGCGATTTCGATGTGATCGAACTCAACGAAGCCTTCGCCAGCCAGGGCCTGGCAGTATTGCGCGAACTGGGCCTGGCGGACGACGCGCCACAGGTCAACCCCAACGGCGGCGCCATCGCCCTCGGCCATCCGCTGGGCATGAGCGGCGCGCGCCTGGTATTGACCGCGCTGCACCACCTGGAAAAGACCGGTGGCCAAAAAGGCCTGGCGACCATGTGCGTGGGTGTCGGCCAGGGCCTGGCACTGGCCATCGAGCGCGTCTGACGCGCTTCTTATAAGAACGAGGAACGAGCATGACCGACAAGCCCGGTTACCGGCGCCCGCAACCAGGTACTCAGCCTGATTACCTGCACCCGGCCTACAAATCCACCAACACCCGCTCGCCGTCCAAGCCGCTGGTGTTCCTGCCCCATTCGCTGTCGGAAATCACCGGCCCGACCATCGGCGCCGATTACCTGCAGGACAAGGACAACGACCTGACTGCCCAGCATGCCGGCGAGCCCCAGGGCGAGCGCATCATCATTCACGGCCGGGTGCTGGACGAGAACGGCCTGCCGGTGCCGGGGATCCTGGTGGAGATCTGGCAGGCCAACGCCGCCGGTCGCTACAACCACGACCGCGACCTGCATGACGCACCGCTGGACCCGAATTTCACCGGCACCGGGCGTACCGTCACCGATGTCGATGGCTGGTACCAGTTCCAGACCATCAAGCCCGGTGCCTACCCCTGGGGTAACCACCACAACGCCTGGCGTCCGGCGCATATCCACTTCTCGCTGTTCGGCCCGAGCATTCTCACGCGCCTGGTGACCCAGATGTACTTCCCCGGCGACCCGCTGCTGGCCTACGACCCGATCTACAACTGCGTGCCGGACACCCGCGCCAAGGAACGCCTGATCGCCAGCTTCGACCTGGAGAAAACCATTCCGTCCTACGCCCTCGGCTACCGTTGGGACATCGTCTTGCGCGGCCGCGATGCCACGCCGATGGAGAAATAAGATGACGCTGACTGCGACCACATCCCACACCGTCGGCCCGTACTACCACATCGGCCTGACCTGGCTGAACCGCGAAGACCTGACCCGGGCCGAGACCCTCGGCGAGCGGGTGGCAATCAGCGGCCAGGTGGTGGACGGCAACGGCGATTTCGTCAACGACGCCATGCTGGAAATCTGGCAGGCCAACGCGCTCGGCAAGTACGACCACCCGGAAGACGATCAGGCCAAGGCCCTGGACCCGAACTTCCAGGGCTTCGGCCGGGTGCCGGTGGATGGAGAAGGGCGTTTCCGCTTCACCACCATCAAGCCGGGTACCGTACCTGGCCTGAAAGGCTCGACCCAGGCGCCGCACCTGGTGGTACTGGTATTTGCCCGAGGCCTGGTCAAGCACCTGCTGACCCGTATCTACTTCGACGGCGAGCCGGCCAACGCCACCGACCCGCTGCTGGCCTGCGTGCCTGAAGAGCGTCGCGTCACCTTGCTGGCCAAGGCGGATGCACCGGGCCACTACCAGTGGAACGTGATCCTGAAGGGTACCGACGCGGAAACGGTGTTCTTCGATTATTGAGTGTGCCTGGGGGGATCGCGAGCAAGCTCGCTCCTACATGACCGCAGTTGAATCACGGCATCGTGACCGACCCATATCCTGTAGGAGCGAGCTTGCTCGCGATAAGGCCGAATAGGCCGACACCTCCAAGGTCGTCTTGCGGAACGGGACTGTTACAAAGTATGTCTAGACTCACCACGTCCCCAAAGAGTGAAAAGCCATGACAACGTTAACCAGTCACTACACGACCGAGGAGCGCAGCAAGAGGATCTTCGCGATCGTCGGCGCTTCCTCCGGCAATCTGGTCGAATGGTTCGACTTCTACGTCTACGCCTTCTGCGCGATCTATTTCGCCCCGGCGTTTTTCCCCTCCGACGACCCCACGGTGCAACTGCTCAATACCGCCGGCGTGTTCGCCGCCGGGTTCCTGATGCGTCCTATCGGCGGCTGGCTGTTCGGCCGGGTGGCCGACAAGCACGGGCGCAAGAATTCCATGATGATTTCGGTGCTGATGATGTGCGCCGGCTCCTTGGTCATCGCCTTCCTGCCGACCTACGCCAGCATCGGCGCCTGGGCGCCGGCGTTGCTGTTGATGGCGCGGCTGTTCCAGGGCCTGTCGGTGGGCGGTGAATATGGCACCACCGCGACCTACATGAGCGAAGTCGCGCTCAAGGGCCAGCGCGGGTTCTTCGCGTCCTTCCAGTACGTGACCCTGATCGGCGGGCAATTGCTGGCGGTGCTGGTGGTGGTGATCCTGCAACAGTTTCTCGACGAGGCGGAACTCAAGGCCTGGGGCTGGCGGATTCCGTTCGTGATCGGCGCCATCGCTGCCCTGATCTCCCTGCTGCTGCGGCGCTCGCTGAAAGAAACCACCAGCAAGGAAATGCGTGAAGACAAGGACGCCGGCAGCGTGGCCGCGCTGTTCAAGCATCACTCGAAGGCCTTTGTCACCGTGCTTGGCTACACCGCCGGCGGCTCGCTGATTTTCTACACCTTCACCACCTATATGCAGAAATACCTGGTGAACACCGCCGGCATGCATGCCAAGACCGCCAGCTACATCATGACCGGCGCGCTGTTCCTGTACATGTGCATGCAGCCGCTGTTCGGCATGCTGGCGGACAAGATCGGTCGGCGTAACTCGATGCTCTGGTTCGGCGCGCTGGGCACGCTGTGCACCGTGCCTATCCTGCTGACCCTGAAAACCATCACCAGCCCGTTCCTGGCCTTCGTGCTGATCACCCTGGCCCTGGCGATCGTCAGTTTCTACACCTCCATCAGCGGCCTGGTAAAGGCCGAGATGTTCCCGCCGCAAGTGCGGGCGCTGGGGGTCGGCCTGGCCTATGCGGTGGCCAATGCGCTGTTTGGCGGTTCGGCGGAATACGTGGCCCTGGGCCTGAAATCCCTGGGCATGGAAAACACCTTCTACTGGTACGTGACGGCGATGATGGCGATTGCCTTCCTGTTCAGCCTGCGCCTGCCGAAACAGGCGGCGTACCTGCACCACGATCTGTGACCTGTCCGCGTGCGTCCGTCGCGGACGCACGCCCCAAAGGATTGTTTATGAGCACACCGGCGAGCAACCAACTGTTCGATGCCTACTTCACCACCCGCGATATGCGCGCGGTGTTCTGCGACCAGGGGCGGGTCCAGGCCATGCTCGACTTCGAGGCCGCGCTGGCCCGGGCCGAGGCCCGGGTCGGGGTGATCCCGGCCGCTGCGGTGGCGCCGATCGAGGCGGCCTGCCGGGCCGGGCTCTATGATTTTTCCGCCTTGGGCCAGGCCATCGCCACGGCGGGCAACTCGGCGATTCCACTGGTCAAGGCCCTGGGCAAACAGATCGCCAAGAGCGACGCCAGCGCCGAGCGTTATGTGCACCTGGGCGCCACCAGCCAGGATGTGATGGACAGTGGGCTGGTCCTGCAAGTGCGGCAGGCGCTGAGCTTGATCGACAATGACCTGGCGCGCCTGGGCGGCATCCTGGCCGCCCAGGCCCAGCGCTATGCCGACACGCCCATGGCCGGCCGCACCTGGCTGCAACATGCCACGCCGGTCACCCTCGGTATGAAGATCGCCGGCTGGCTGGGGGCGTTGACCCGCAGCCGCGAGCGTCTGGCGCAGCTCAAGCCACGCCTGCTGGTGCTGCAGTTCGGCGGGGCCTCCGGCACCCTCGCGGCCCTGGGCGAGCAGGCCCTGCCGATTGCCCAGGCCCTGGCCGAGGAGTTGCAACTGAGCTTGCCGGAACAGCCCTGGCATACCCAGCGCGACCGGCTGGTGGAGTTCGCTTCGGTGCTCGGCCTGATCGCCGGCAGCCTCGGCAAGCTCGGCCGTGACATCAGCCTGCTGATGCAGACCGAGGCGGCGGAAGTCTTCGAGCCGTCGGCGCCGGGCAAGGGCGGTTCCTCGACCATGCCGCACAAGCGCAACCCGGTGGGCGCGGCGGTGTTGATCGGCGCGGCGACCCGGGTTCCCGGGCTGCTGGCGACGATGTTCAGCGCCATGCCCCAGGAGCACGAACGCAGCCTGGGCCTGTGGCACGCCGAATGGGAAACCCTGCCGGAGATCTGCTGCCTGGTGTCCGGCGCCTTGCAACAGGCGCTGCTGGTGGCCGATGGGCTGGAAGTCGACGCCGCGCGTATGGCCAGGAACCTCGACCTGACCCAGGGGCTGGTGCTGGCGGAAGCCGTGAGCATCGCTCTGGCCCAGCGCCTGGGCCGCGAGACCGCGCACCATCTGCTGGAGCAATGCTGCAAGCGCGCAGTGGCCGAACAGCGGCATCTGCGCGCGGTGCTGGGGGATGAGCCGCAAGTGACCGCCGAGCTGTCGGCGGCGGAACTGGATCGCCTGCTGGACCCGGCGCATTACCTCGGTCAGGCACACGCCTGGGTCGAGCGCGCCGTGGCCGAACATTTAGCCTTGAACGCCTGAAGGAGACTGCCGTGGGATTCGTACAACTCGCCGATGGCGAACTGCATTACCAACTGGACGGCCCGGCCGATGCGCCGGTGCTGGTCCTGTCCAACTCCCTGGGTACCGACCTGCACATGTGGGACATCCAGATTCCGGCCTTTACCAAGCACTTCCGGGTGCTGCGTTTCGACACCCGTGGCCACGGCAAATCCCTGGTCACCGAAGGCCCCTACAGCATCGAGCAGTTGGGGCACGATGTGCTGGCGCTACTGGACGCCCTGCATATCCAGCGCGCGCATTTCTGCGGCCTGTCCATGGGCGGGTTGATCGGCCAGTGGCTGGGCATCAATGCCGGCGAGCGCCTGAACAAGCTGGTGGTATGCAACACCGCGGCGAAGATCGGCGACCCATCGGTATGGAATCCACGCATCGAAACCGTGCTGCGCGACGGCCAGGCGGCCATGGTCGCATTGCGCGACGCCTCGATCGCCCGCTGGTTCACCCCGGACTTCGCCGCGGCGCACCCGGACCAGGCCAAGCTGATCACCGACATGCTGGCGGCCACCTCGCCCGAGGGTTATGCCGCCAACTGCGCGGCGGTGCGCGATGCGGATTTCCGTGATCAATTGTCGGCGATCGAGGCGCCGACCCTGGTGGTGTCCGGCACTGAAGACGCGGTCACGCCGCCCTCGGGCGGGCATTTCATCCAGGAGCGCGTGCGCGGCGCCGAATATGCCGAGTTCCATGCGGCGCACCTGTCCAACGTCCAGGCTGGCGCTGCGTTCAGCGAGCGGGTCGTGGCATTTTTGCTGGCCGACCAGCGTATTTAAGGAGCCCCCCGTGGACGAGAAACAACGTTACGCCGAAGGCATGCAAGTGCGTCGCGCGGTGCTGGGCGATGCCCATGTCGATCGCAGCCTGAGCACCCTGACCGAGTTCAACTCGGAGTTCCAGGAAATGATCACCCGGCACGCCTGGGGCGATATCTGGACGCGTCCGGGCCTGCCACGCCATACCCGCAGCCTGATCACCATCGCCATGCTGATCGGCATGAACCGCAACGAAGAGCTCAAGCTGCACCTGCGCGCCGCCGCCAACAACGGCGTGAGCCGCGCCGAGATCAAGGAAGTGATCATGCAGAGCGCGATCTACTGCGGCATTCCGGCGGCCAACGCGACCTTCCACCTCGCCGAGTCGGTGTGGGACGAACTGGGC
>NZ_JACNDE010000044.1:0-50195 GCF_017351415.1 Pseudomonas sp. FW305-25
CCCCTACACGGGTGCGCAGACTCGCGGGTTCCCTGCAGCTGAGATTTCGGCAGGGATGTCCGTCTTTTCAAGGACTTAGCAATGGGGATGACAGTCAGTAAGGTCGAGCTCGGCGAGATCGTCGGTCGAGACGAGCGCACGTTGAGCCGGTGGCAGAAGGAAGGCATGCCGGTGATCGAGTTCGGCGTGGGGCGTGGCAACGAAAACCAGTACGACACCCAGGCGGTGATCGAATGGCTGATGCGCCAGGCCGCATTGAACGGCAAGAAGGAATCCACCCGCGACCGACTCGACAGGCTGCGCGGAGATCGCGAAGAACTGGCGTTGGCCAAGGACCTGGGGGAAGTCGTGATCGAAGCCGAGATGGTCGAGCGCTTCGAAGCGGTAATCACCGCGGCCAAGATCGAACTGCTGAATACCTTCCCTGATGAGCTGGCGGCAACCCTGTCCGCCCAGTACGGCGTGCAGGTAGACGACCAACTGATCCGCGATCCTATCGAATCAATACTGAGGAGGTTGTCCGCGTATGACGAGGGCGACGATCTCGCTGGGGATCCTGACGAGCCGGACGATGAGGAGGGCTCTGAGGAAGACGGCGAGTAAAGCGATGGGCCGGGTCTGCCGCAAGTGGGCGCCGCCCCCGCGCATGACAATTATCCAGTGGGCGGACAAGTTCCGCTGGCTGGCCCCTGAAGAGTCAGCCACACCAGGTAAGTACCGGTTCGACAAGACACCGCACCTGATCTGGCCCGGTGGTCCACTGGAGGCGCTGGACGATCCGAACGTTGGTGAGATCGTGGGCCGCAAGTCGGCCCAAGTGGCCTGGACGTCGGGCGTATTGGGCAATGCCCTCGGCAAGTGGATCGACCTCGACCCGTCGCCGATCCTGATCCTGTTCCCCAAGGCCGAAGCAGCCAAGCAGTATGTCGGCGAGAAGCTCGAACCGATGATTGAGGCTACGCCGCGGCTACGCAAGAAAGTAGACCTGCGCAGCCGCAAGCTGCAGCAGCGTCAGGACTTCAAACGGTTCCCCGGCGGCTTCCTCAAGATGGTCGGCTCCAACAGCCCGGCCAGTGTGAAATCGACGCCGGTTCCGCGGGTCGCCATCGAAGAGCCCGACGACTGCAACCTGAACCTGCGGGGGCAGGGGGACAGCATCAAGCTGGCCAAGGAGCGCCTCAAGACGTTCCGGCGGTCGAAGATCATCATCGGCGGCACCCCGACCATCAAAGGGCTGTCGGCGATTGATGCCGAGTTGGAACTGTCGGACAAGCGCGTGGGCCTGGTTCCGTGTCACGGCTGCGGCCAGGCGCATGCGCTGAGCTTCGACCACCTGCACTGCGATGAGGATGAGCACTACTTCCATGAGGTGTACGGCAAGCGCCGCCCGGAAACGGCGTACTACGCATGCCCTCACTGCGGCGAGATCTGGGATGACCACCAGAAGAACGCCAACCTCAAGCGTGGGCGCTGGGAGGCAACTGCCGAGTTCCGCGGCATCGCCGGCTACATCCTCAACGAGCTGTATGCCACGTTCCATGGCTCGCGTTTCGAAGTGCTGATGGAGAAGAAACTGCAGTCCGAACACGCGGCGTCGCTTGGCAACATCGGCCCGATGATCGCCTTCACCAACAGCTCGATGGGCGAGAGCTACGAGTACAAGAGCAACGCGCCGAAAACGGACGAACTGGAGAAACGCGCCGAACCCTACGCCGAGCTGACTGCCCCGAAGGGCACGCTGCTGGTCACGGTCGGTGTCGACGTCCAGGGCGATCGTCTCGCGCTGGTCATCGTGGGTTGGGGGCGAGGGGAGGAGTCCTGGCGGTTGTACTGGGGCGAGCTGCCCGGCAACCCGATCGACCCGAATGACGGGGTGTGGACCGAGCTCGACCGGATCATCGCCACGCCGATCCCCACCGAGAGCGGTGCGCAACTGGCCGTGTCGGCGGTCAGCATCGACAGCTCCGACGGCAACACCAGCGACGCGGTGTACACCTACGTGCGGGATCGCCAGCGCTTCAACATCATGGCGATCAAGGGCGCGTCCATCGACAGCCGGGACCGGGAGATCTTCACCAAGCCGGCCCAGTCGGCGGATACCAGTCAGGACAACACCAAGGCCGCCAGGTATGGCCTGCGCGTATTCATCGTCGGTACCCACAAGGCCAAGACGCTGATCGATGGCCGGATGCGCCTCAAGGGCAGCGGGCCAGGGCGCATGCACTGGTACAGCGAGATCCGCGCGGACTACTACGAGCAGGTGACCAACGAAGTCCTGGCCCCGCACGCGCGCAACCCCAGCAAGATGGTCTGGCAGAAGAAGGCCGGCCGACGCAACGAGGCACTGGACTGCGAGGTGTACGCCTTGCACGCAGCCCGCAGCCTCAAGACCCATCTGCTGCGCGACAACGAATGGGACCAGCTGGAGCAGCAACAGCTTCAGCCCACCCTCTTCACTACTGAACAGGCGGTGGCGCCGGTTCCTCGCCGGGCTGTCACGCGCGGTCGGGGCACGCGGAGTCGCGTCAGCTAACCGAGGTTCACCATGACAGATGCACAACAACGCCTCGACGAGGTCCGGGCGGCGATCTCGCGCGTCCTGAAAAACGGCCAGCGCCTGCGTCGACAAGATCGCGAGGTCCAGCTGGCCGAGCTCAACAGCTTGCGCCTGCTGGAGAAACAGTACGCCGAACAGGTCGCCCAAGAGCGGGCAGCGCTGCAGGGCCGCGGCCGCAGCCGTGTTTCCTACGTGGGGATCTGACCATGTGGCCGTTCCGTAAACAGGAGTCGGCTGCCGAGCAGCTGATGACCGAAGCGATCCGCGTGGCCAGGGCGTCGGTCGATGGGCAACAGATCGTTGCCCAGGGCGGCGGCGGTGGGGTTGAAACCCGCTGGCGCGGTGCGTCACGGGTATTGCGCAGTGTAGCCAGCTGGCTGCCTGGCCTTGGCAGCCCACGGCGCGACTTCAATCAGAACGAGCGCCGGATGCTGGTGGCGCGCTCCCGTGATGCCATGCGTAACCACCTGGTGGCCCGCGCGGCCATCACACGGCTGCGCACCAACGTCGTGGGCACGGGGCTGGTTTGCCGCGCCCAGGTCGACCATGAAGCGCTGGGCCTGACCGAAGAGGAGGCCGAACAGCTCAACGCTCAACTGGACCGGTTGTGGTCGCTGTACGCCGATGACCCGAGGGAGTGCGACGCCGAAGCGACGCTCAACCATTACCAGCTGCAAGCCCTGGTGCTGGTGTCGTCGATGGTGGCGGGAGACGTGTTCGTGGCCAGCCCGGACCAGGAGCGCCCCGGTTGCATCTTCAGTACGCGGCTGCAACTGATCGAGTCCGACCGTGTCGGCAACCCGAACGGCAGCATGGATCGGGTGGACCTGGTGGAAGGTGTCGAGTTCGACGGGCTGGGTTCGCCTGTGGCGTACCACGTGTGTTCCGGTTACCCCGGTGAGCATCTGGCGGGTAAGGCGCTGCATTGGGAGCGGCTGACCGTGTTCGGTGCTGAAACTGGGCGGCGTCGCGTGCTGCACGTCATGGCGGATAAGGAGCGGCCTGGGCAGAAGCGCGGCGCACCGTACCTGTCCCCGGTGCTGGAGCCACTGCAGAAGCTGGAGCGCTACAGCAGCGCCGAGCTGATGGCGGCCGTGATCTCGGCGATGTTCACCGTGTTCATCAAGAAGAGCAGTGACTTCAGTACCGGCAACCTGCCGATGTCGGCTCTGACTGAAGAACAGCCTGGAGGTGATGACACCTCTGACGGCACGCTCGCCCTGGGTGAGGGCGCGATCGTGGACCTCGGCGTGGGTGAGGAGCCGATGGTGGCCAACCCCGGCCGCCCAAACGCCCAGTTCGACCCGTTCTTCACCGCGGTGGTGAAGGAGATCGGCGCGGCACTGGAACTACCGTTGGAGGAGCTGCTGTTGCACTACAGCAGCAGCTACAGCGCTGCCCGTGCCGCGATGCTCCAGGCCTGGCGCTTCTACAGCTTGCGCCGCTGGTGGCTGGCCTGCGACTTCTGCCAGCCGAGCCGCGAACTGGTCATCGATGAGGCTGTGGCCAGGGGGTTAATCGACCTGCCCGGATACAACGCTCCGGCCAGGCGCAAAGCCTATTGCCAAGCCATCTGGATCGGGCCGGCGCGCGGGGCCATCGATGAGCTGAAAGAGGCCAACGCTGCCGGCAAGCGTATTGAGATCGGCGTAAGCAACGAAACGCTGGAGACAGCGGCGATGACCGGCGAGCCCTGGCAGCAGGTGATTCGTCAGCGAACCCGCGAAGTCACCTATCGCCGTGCCAACAACATGCAGGCCCTGCCCAAGAGCGGGCTTGAGTCCCCGCCTGACCCCAAACCCGAAGAGGAATAGACATGCCTCGAGCACTTGAGCTGGCGGCCTCGCAGCCCTGGCTGATGCTGCCCGACGCGCTGGACAACCTGCTGACCATCTCCGACCGCATGGGCGATCCGGTGGCACTGGCGACCAAGCGTGGCGAGCAGCTGGAGGACACCCGCAAGGTGACCATGCGCAACGGCGTGGCAGTGGTACCGGTCGTTGGACCGATCTTCCGCTACGCGAACCTGTTCACCGAGATCAGCGGTGCGACCAGCACGCAGATCCTGGCCACGGACATTCAGCGAGCGCTGGATGACCCCAAGGTCCGGTCGATCGTACTCAACATCGACAGCCCCGGTGGGGTCGCGTCGGGCATCAATGAGCTGGCCGAGATGATCTACGCCGGCCGCGCGCGCAAGCGCATCGTCGCGTACATCGGCGGGATCGGGGCCAGTGCGGCCTACTGGATCGCCTCGGCGGCCAGCGAAATTGTCATCGACGAGGCCAGCCTGGCCGGCAGCATCGGCGTCGTTGTTGAGGCGGTAGTCGAGAACGAGAAGGTGAGCGGGCGGACCCGTTACCAGATCGTCAGCCGCAATGCCCCCAACAAGCGCCCGGACCTCAACACCGAGGAAGGCCGGGCGAAGCTGGGCGAGACCATCGACGCCCTGGGCGAAGTCTTTGTGGGCAAGGTTGCCCGCAACCTCGGCGTGACTGCCGAGAAGGTACCCGAGATGGGCGATCACGGCGGGATCCGCGTCGGTGCTGATGCCGTCAAGCACGGCCTGGCCCATCGCGTGGGCTCGCTGGAATCCCTGATTACTGAACTGGCCAAGCCGGCCCTCAACTCCCCAAGGATACACACCATGACCACCGTCACTACCACGGCAGAACTGCGCACGGCGATTGCAGCTGGCACCGACCCCAACACCATCGAGATCGCTCAGGCGGCCCAGCCTGACACCGCGGCGATCCGCACCGAGGCTGCCGCCGCCGAGCGTGAGCGCATCAAGGGCATCAACGCCCTGGCCGCCAAAGGCTTCGAGAAGGAAGTCGGGGCGGCCATCGACGATGGCAGCTCTGTAGAAGCCACCGCCCTGGTGCTGTTCAAGGCGGCCCAGGACCGCGGTATCTCGCTGGCTGCCATCAAGGGCGATGCCCAAGGCGTCACCAGCACTTCCCCATCCACTGACAGCAAGCAAGCTGACCGCAAAGCCGCTGTCAGCGCCATTGTGGCCGGCGCGTCGCGCCGCTGAAGGAGAGTTTCATGAGCAACCCCGAACGCAAGACCTACCTGCCGAGCCAGCTCTCGGCGGGCGACTTCCCCATCGTGATGGACACCGGCGTTATTGCCGCTGGCCAGAAGCTGGCCCGCGGTGCGGTGCTGGGCCAGGTCACCACCACCAGTGAGTACCTGCTGTGCAAGGCCGCTGCCGAGGACGGCTCGCAGACGCCCGCGGTGATCCTCGACCAGGACGTCGACACCACCGACGGCGCCAAGAGCGCGCCGATCCGTCTGACCGGCCAGGTGCTGGGCAGCCAACTCACCTTTGGCGAGGGCCTGACCCTGGCCGCTGCGAAGGCCGCTCTGCGTCCTCTCTGCCTCTTCATTCGTTGATTGGAGCACCCATGACTGACATTTTCGACACCCTGACCATGCTGGAAGCCGTCGAGCAGATGGCGACGCCGCGGCGCTTCCTCATGAACACCTTCTTCAACGGCGGTGCTCCCGAGACCTTCGGCACTGAAACGGTCTCCATCGACATCGTGAAGGGCCAGCGCAAGATGGCGCCGTTCGTACACCCGACCCTGCCAGGCAGCGTGTCGCAGCGTACCGGCATCAACTCGTCGACCTACAAGCCGCCGTACATTCAGCCGAAGCGCGAAACCCGTGCTGAGCTGATCCTGAAGCGCGGTGCGGGCGAGAACCCATTCTCGACACGCACCCCGCTTGAGCGAGCCGGTGAGCTGCTCGGCCGTGACCTGGTGGACCTCGATGACGAGATCACTCGCCGCGAGGAGTGGATGTGCGCCCAAGCGCTGACGACCGGGCGTATCCGGGTAGTCGGCGACGGTGTGGATGACACCATCGACTTCCTCATGGAAGACACCCACAAGGTCACGCTTGCCACCGGGCGTTGGAACACAGCCGGCTCTGACCCGATCGCCAATATGCGCCAGTGGCGCCGTCTGATCGCCAAGGATTCCGGTCGATCGGCAAACGTAGCTGTGTTGAGCGCCGAGGCGCAGGATGCCTTCCAAAGCAATGAGACGGTGCTGAAACAGCTGAACAGCCGGCGCGTGGACATGGGGCTGATCAAGCCTGAAGAACTGCCGGACGGGGTGACCTACCTCGGCTACCTCAACGATCCGGGCATCGATCTGTACGTCTACGACGAGTGGTACCTGGACGCAACCGGCAACGAGCAACCGGTGATTCCGGCAGGCGGCTTGATTCTGGGTTCCACCTCGACCCGCAACGCCATGCTCTACGCGGCCGTTCAGGATCTGGAAGCCATCGAGAGCGGCCTGGTCGAAGCGGCGCGCTTCCCCAAGAGCTGGGTCACCAAGGAGCCGAGTGTGCGTTGGCTGAAGCTCCAGTCGGCTCCTCTGGCCGGCATGCTGGAACCGAATGCTTTCCTTTACGCAAAGGTGGTGTGACATGGCAGCGAAAACGGAATACGTGGTGGTAGACGGTTGTATTCAGGACGGTACCGAGGTGATCCGCCAGGGTGAGGTTTACGACCCGCCCAGCAAGGAGGTCGCCGCGCTGTTGGTGGCCGAAGGCACGATCGCTCGCCGCGGCCAGCTGCCGAAAGATGATCAGGACGGCGGTGACTGACGTGGGCTTCCGCGATCAGGTGGCGGGCATGGATGCTGCGCTACTGGAAGAGCTGGGTGATGAGGTCGAAATCGAAGGTTTCGACGAGTCGGTGAAGGGGTTCATGTCCGTGCCGTGGCAGCAGCCAAAGGTCGGCACTATCAACACCGGCCTCCGTCAACCTGTCTTCTCTGTGCGTGTGGGTGACGCGGCGGGCATCAAGGAAGGCCTGCACCTGGTCTGCGATCTTGCGCCTGCAGATGGCGGTGGACGGTACGTCATCGCCAAGCGTGACCCGGACGGTACGGGTTGGATCAATTTCGCTTTACGGGAGGTTCGATGAATGTAGGCAGCTATCACAAGCAGTCCTCCGACACCGGCCTGATCACACTGCAGGCGAACCCTCGACAGGTGAAGGGGTTCGAGCAGTTTGCCGACTTGGTGCCCAAGGCGATCAACGCAGCCCAGCGCCGGGCCATCAACAAGACCTTGCGCTGGTTGCGTACTCACGTCGCGCGTTCGGTAGGCCAGCAGGAGCGCATTGCCATCGCGGCGGTGCGGCAGCGCCTGCGGGCTTACACGGTGGGCAGCAACGGGCAGGGCAGACTCTGGTTTGGCCTCAACCCGATCGAGGCCAGCCGTGCTGGCCGGGCCAGGCAGACCCGCGCAGGTGTCTCGGTGGCGGGGCGTCGATACCAGGGCGCGTTCTATCGGCAGGTGTACGGCGGCAATCCAGACATCTGGATCCGCACGGCCAGCAAGCACTTTAGAGCGAGCGACTATCCCGAGAGCGAGGTTTCGAAAGCGGGTGGGGCCAGCTCGGGCTGGATCGCCGAGAACGACAGTCGCTTCCCGCTGGCCAAGGCCAAAATCTCGCTCGAGGCGGTGAGGCCTCACTTCGAGTCATGGACGAACAAGGCTCACCAGCGGTTGCTGGTGGGGATGGAGCAGGAGCTGAACTTCGAAATGCACAAACTCTTACGGAGAACTGGTAATGGCTGATGATCCGATCCCTCTGGCGAGGGTGTACGCCGCGATGGAGGAGGCCATAGCTCAGGCCATTCCTGGCCTGCACTACGTGGGCACGATGCCCGGAATGCTTCAAGCCATCGCCGTCCCTGGGATTGTTCTGGAGCTGTCTGGGTTCGAGCCCGCTGACTATGACCCAGGCACGGGCGAGGTAGCGATCGAGGCGCGTTTCGAGGCGCGGGCTATCGTCGGTGCCGAGCATGACGATCATCTACACGTTGCGGCGTTTATCGCTGCTCAGTTGGCGGTGCTGCTGCGTATGCAAACCTGGGGGATAGAGGTTGAGCCGGCCCAGCTGGTTCGGGCTGAACCCGACTGGAGCAGGCCAGAGCTGGACGGGCTGGCGGCTTGGGTGGTCGAGTGGACCCAGATCATCTACCTCGGTACGGAAGAGTGGCCCTGGCCCAATCAGCCGCCAGGCTCGCTTGTCTGGGGTTTTGTTCCCGACACCGGCCCAGGCAGTGAAGGCAGTTACCTGCCACCGGAGGCCATGGAGTGAGCTATGTATCGGCAATGCACGACCGCATGTTGGCCAGCCTGGTGATCCCTTGTCGGGTGGTCGCGGTCGACCTCGCCGCCGCCATGGTCCGGGTCTCGGACGGAAGCGGCTGGACCAGTGCCTGGGTGCGTTGGCACAGCCAGGCGGCGGGTAAGGCGCGTCACTGGCGGGCACCAAGCCTGAATGAGCAGGGTGTCCTGATCAGCCCGAGCGGCGAGCCCGCTCAGGGCACCTTCGTTGCGGGGTTGTACGGCAACGCCGGTGCTCAGCCGGACAACCGCGACCACGTCGAGACCTGGCGCTTCGACGATGGCGGCTCGCTGATCTACGACTGGCAGGCCAAGAGCTACACCATTCAGTTGCCCAGCGGCACGGTGACCGTCCAGGTGGGCGCCTCACAGGCGGTACTGACAGGCGAGGCCATCATGGCCAAGTCCAGCAGCATCAGTGCACAGGCCGAGACGATTACGTTGACCGGCCAAGTGACGATCAACGGTCCGCTCACGGTGACGGGCGACATTAACGGAGGTGGCCGGATCATCGACACCACCGGCAACACGCCGAACCACAAGCACTGAGGTACCTATGACTGAGAAAGACCCGCTGCCGCCGATCAATGGGGCGCATCGAAGCGTAGTTGAAAAGATGGTGGAGCACGGCATCACCGGCTTTGCCGATCACATCCGCATGCTGAGCTTTTGGCGTCGGTTGCTGGCTGGCGACAACGACCCCGAGGAAATCGCCCAGGGCCTGGCGATGGCGCTGCAAAGCGGCCGCTACATCCGCAACCCCGGCCCTGGCCGGAGCATGGCTGTCACGATCAGCATTTCGGGCAACCCTGACGCCCAGGCATTGGCCGACGCACTCAGTGGCGCGTTAGGCGTTCGCTGAGCCGCTCAAAGTAACCCGCACCACTCACCCCAGCCCGCTGATGCGGGCTTTTTAATGCCTGGAGGTTCCATGGCCAAGACACAGAAAGAAGCCGGTGAGGTCGTCGAGCCCTTACCGCAACCCAGCAAGGCAGTCACCTTCATCGACCAGGAGTACACCCGGCGCACGCTGGTCCTGCCCGATTGGCTGGTGCTCGAGGTTGTCCAGGGGCAGGTCACCCTCGCGGGCGATGATGCCCCTGGCTTGGCCTATATGCGCAACCGGGCCGACTTCAAGGAGGCCTGACCATGATCGGCATGGATCGTCGAACGGGGCAGCCGGTCTCCGGCCTGGCGCACCTGCGGCAGTCCATCGAGGACATTCTCGGTACCACCGTCGGCAGCCGGCGGATGCGTCCGGAATATGGGTGCCAGTTACGCCGCTACGTGGACTTGCCGGTGAATGAGGGTTGGAAGAGTGCGGTTCAGGCCGAAGTCGCCCGTGCTCTGGGCCGGTGGGAGCCACGGCTACGGCTGGAGCGCGTGCGCGTTGTGGCCGTTGTCGATGGGCAGATCAGCTTGCAACTGACCGGCGAGTACCTGGGTGACAGCGCAGTGATGGAGGTGAGTGTATGAGCGCAGTAGACCTATCGCAGCTCCCGGCGCCGCAGGTGTTGGAGAGCCTGGACTTCGAGGAGATTTACGGCGAAGAGTTGCAGCGCTTTCGCGAGTACATGGGCGACAAGTGGGATGCGCTGCTCGAGAGTGACCCGATCACCAAGCTCCTCGAACTGGGCGCGTTCCGCCGGATGCAGAACCGTGCACGGGTCAACGACGCTGCGAAGTCTCTGCTACTGGCATATGCAACGAAGGCTGACCTTGACCAGTTGGCCGCCAATGTGAACCTGCAGCGGTTGGTGGTGCAGGCTGAGGATTTGAACTCGGTGCCCCCGGTGGAACGGGTTCTCGAGGCCGACGATGCCCTGCGGGAGCGCGTGCAGCTGGTCTATGAGGGCCTGACCACCGCCGGCCCACGAAACAGCTACATCCTGCATGCGCGCAATGCTTCGGGACGTGTGGCAGATGCTACAGCAGAGAGCCCGGCCCCGGCCGAAGTGGTCGTGACAGTGCTGGACTTGGAGGGCACAGGGTTGGCTCCGCCTGAGCTGCTGGAGACGGTGCGTCTGCATCTTAGTGACGACGATGTACGCCCTGTTGCCGATCGGCTCACCGTCCAATCTGCACAGATCCTGACTTATCGGGTCGAGGCCCTCGTTTACATGTCAGGCACAGGACCGGAGAACGAAGCGATCCTCGCCGAATGCGAGCAGCGCTTGCGGGCCTGGGTGAACCCCAGGCGCCGCTTGGGGTTGGAGGTAGCGCGGTCAGGGGTAGACGCGCAGCTGCACATTGCTGGTGTCAGTCGGGTGGAGCTGGTGGGGTGGTCAGATATCCGTCCCACCAAAGCCCAGGCGGCCTGGTGTGAGGATATCAGCGTGACGCGGGGTAGCTGATATGAAAAGCCTACTGCCGTTGAACAGCACCCCGCTGGAGCGGGGCATTGAAGTCGCCACGGAAGAAGTGACCGAGATCCCGCTTCGGACGCTGTACAACCCCGCCACCTGCCCGGCGCACTTGCTATATCAGCTGGCCTGGGCGTGGTCGGTGGATCGCTGGGATGACAGCTGGTCCGAGGCGGTGAAGCGTTCGGCCATCGCGTCGTCGTTCTACATCCATGCACACAAAGGAACAATTGGCGCGCTGCGTCGTGTCGTTGAACCGCTGGGCTACCTGATCGAAGTGGTCGAATGGTGGCAGACCGTGCCCGAAGGCGTGCCCGGTACTTTCGCGCTGAAAGTGGGTGTCCTCGAAACCGGCATTACGGAGGAGATGTATCGGGAACTGGAGCGCCTGATCGACGACGCCAAGCCCGTGAGTCGGCAGTTGACCGGACTCGACATCATTTTAGAAAGCCGCATCGACGCCTTCGTGGGCGTGGCCATTTATGACGGCGACGAAATCGACGTGTACCCCTGGAACAATCCTGACATCGATATGGTGATCCAGGGTTACAGCGGCGTAAGCGTTTATACCCTCGACGAACTGGATATGTATCCCTATGGTTGATCAGAACACTATATTCGGCGGCATGCTGACAACGCTCGGTGCCGCCAAGAAAACCAACTGCGACGCCTTGGGCATTCCTTGGGAGCCCAAGTACATGTTGATTGGCGACGGGGGAGGGGCTGACCCCGTCCCTAGCCCGACGCAAACCAAGCTCGTTAATCAGGTCTATCGCGCCCAGCTCAATCAGCTGCGGGTTTCTCCGACTGACTCCAATGTGCTTATTGCTGAGCTGGTGTTGCCGGCTGATGTCGGTGGCTGGTGGATGCGCGAGCTGGCATTGGAAGACAAGGATGGTGTGTTTTCCGCGGTGGGCAATATGCCCCCCAGTTACAAGCCGAAGTTGGCGCAGAACTCTGGGCGCAACCAGGTAGTGCGGATGCACATCATCACCAGCGGTACGTCGAACATCCAGTTGAAAATCGACCCGTCTGTGGTGCTGGCCACCCGCGAGTACGTGGATGTCACAGTCAATGGGGTACTGCCACCGGGCAAGGTGGCAGGCACTTACCGCTCGGTCACGATTGACGAGCGTGGCGTTGTTCAGGCGGGGAGCAACCCGACCACGCTGGCGGGGTATGGCATTGCCTTTGCCAGCCAGCCGGAAGCCGAGGCGGGTACTGATACCAACAAACCCATGAGCGCTTTGCGCGTGTTTCAGGCTATTGCGGTGAAGGTGGTGCAGGCTACAGAAACCCTACTCGGTATCGCCCGGTTCGCAACGCAACAGTTGGTCAACGCCGGCGCCGATGACAGCACGATGGTTTCCCCGAAAAAGCTTGCGTCTCAGTTCCCGTTTCGCGGGCGCGCCGTTTACGCGGTGCCGGGGGTCTACACCTGGAATGTGCCGTCCGGTGTCACGAAGGCCTGGGTGCAAGTCACGGGTGGCGGTGGCGGTGGTGGCCGATCTTCGGTGGTGCCCGGTCCTTCGGGTGGCGGCGGTGGTGGGATTTCGCGCCGGCTGGTCGACCTGACCGGCATCACTCAGGTATCGATCACGGTGGGCGCTGGTGGCTTGGGGGCGATAACCGAAGGCAGTGTGGGTGGTGCGGGGGGATCATCGTCAGCAGTGGGCTTTTGTTCTGCCACTGGTGGTGATGGCGGGTATGTGAATGGCAATGCTCCGGGTAGCGGTAAAGGTTTCGGCGGTGATGAAAATGAAGCAATAGGGGCTGGTGGTGTGCCCGTTGGCAACTCAGCCAATACGACCTTCTTGGGTGGTGCGGGTGGCGGCGGTGAATCCGTTGCGGCTCGTGCGGACAACAACCCACCAAAAACCCCAGGAATGGGCGGCGGCGGCCGGGCTGACGGCCCCGCGCCAAATGGGGCAAACGGGGCGGTGACAATTCAATGGTGATGACAATGTGGGCAAGACTCGAAGGCGGTACGGTCAAGGAACTGACCCAGATTGACCCAACAGGGCGCTTCCATGAAGCGCTTATCTGGATGCCTTGCAACGCCGATACACAGGTCGGGTGGTTGCATTCAGACGGGAGCTTCAAGGCCCCGCCGGCTCCGCCGACGGTAGAGGTTGAAGCACTCGAACGAAGCTGGCGGGACGCGGCCATTGAGAGCGTTAAATGGTTGGTCGAGCGCCATCGGGGCCAATCTGAGCTGGGCCTCTCGACCACATTGGGCAGTGATCAGTACCGGGAGTTGCTGACTTACGTGCAGGAACTGCGCGACTGGCCTCAATCCCCGGGATTCCCAGCGGTTGCGGGCAGGCCTACGGTTCCTGGCTGGGTGCCCGAACAAACCTGATAACGCCCCGCACTGACGGGGCGTTTTCATTTCCACCACCCGTAATCATCACCCACCAAAGCCTCGCTCATGCGGGGCTTTTTCGTATCTGGAGACTTTAATGAGTGGCTTCTTTCACGGCGTTACCGTAACGAACGTCGATACCGGGGCGCGCACCATCGCGCTACCGTCGTCATCGATCATTGGCCTGGTCGACACCTTCACCCCTGGCCCTGACGCCAAGGCCAAAGCGAATGACCTGGTGCTGATCACCAACGAGCGCGAGGCGATCGCGGCGTTCGGCCAGAATGCCGCGATCACCAAGGCTTGCCGAGCGATTTACACCCGAGCCAAGGCAGTTATCGTCGCCTGCGGCGTGGACAAGCTGGCCGATCCTGCGGAGCAAATCTCGGCGATCATCGGCGGTGTGCTGGCCGACGGCAAGCGTACCGGTATGCAGGCACTGCTCGATGGCAAGAGTCGCTTCAACGCGCAACCGCGGTTGCTGGTGACACCGAAGTACAGCGCCACCCAGGCCGTGGGCACCGCACTGGTGGCCTTGGCGGACAAGCTGCGCGGTATCGCCATCATCGACGGCCCGAACACCACCGACGAAGCGGCCATCGCTTATGCCGGCGAGTTCGGTGCCAAGCGGGCCTTTCTGGTCGACCCCGGTGTGCAGTACTGGGACACGGACACCAGTGCGACCGTCAACGCGCCCAGCTCGGCCTATGTTGCCGGCTTGTTTGCCTGGACTGACAGCGAGTACGGCTTCTGGGCTTCACCCTCGAACAAAGAGTTTGTCGGTATCACCGGTACAACGCGCCCGGTCGAGTTTCTCGACGGTGACGAGACGTGCCGGGCGAACCTGCTGAACAACGCCAATGTGACGACCATTATTCGCGACGACGGCTACCGCCTGTGGGGCAACCGCACGCTGTCGAGTGATCCGAAGTGGGCCTTCGTCACCCGCGTGCGGACCATGGACATCGTGATGGACGCGATCCTGTACGGCCATAAGTGGGCTGTCGACCGATCGATCACTGCCACCTACGTCAACGATGTGACCGAGGGGCTGCGGGCGTTCATGCGCGACCTGAAAGCTCAGGGCGCAATCATCAACTTTGAGGTGTACGCCGACCCGGAGCTGAACACCGAGAGCCAACTGGCGCAGGGCAAGGTGTACTGGAACATCCGCTTCACCGACGTCCCGCCGGCCGAAAACCCGAACTTCCGCGTCGAGGTCACCAATCAGTGGCTGACCGAAGTCCTCGACAACAACGCCGCATAAGGAGCGTATCCGATGGCAATGATTCCCGAAACGCTGGCCAACCTGAACCTGTTCGTCGATGGCATCAGTTTCCAGGGCGATGTGCCCAGCCTGACTTTGCCCAAGCTCACCCTGAAGATGGAAGAGCATCGAGCCGGAGGCATGGATGTGCCGGTGGAACTGGACCAGGGCATGGAAAAGCAGGAGGCCGGCTTCACCACCACCGGCGTGCGCCGTGAGTCGCTGAAGTTCTTCGGCCTGGCTGACGGCACCGCCTTCAACGGCACTTTCCGCGGGGCCTACAAGGGCCTCAAGGGCAAGATCACCCCGGTCATCGTCACCCTGCGCGGGGCGTTGAAAGAGGTCGACATGGGCGACTGGAAGCCAGGTGACAAGGCCGAGATCAAGCACAACGTCGCAGTGACCTACTACAAGCTCGAGGTCGACGGACGCGTGGTCTACGAGATCGATGCTCTGGGCATGAAGCGGGTCATCAACGGTGTCGACCAGCTCGCCGAGCAACGCCGGGCCCTGGGCCTGTAACTTCACAGACAAGGACAACACTTCCATGACCAAGAAAATCCCCGCATTCCTGCAGGTCGACGTCGATCGCGTCACCGTCAAACTGAGCAAGCCAACTGAGTGCAACGGCGTCACGGTCGACACGCTGACCCTGCGGGCACCGACTGTTCGAGATATTCGCGGCGCCCAGGTCACCGCCGACGGCGATGATGAGCAGCGTGAGCTGAATCTGTTCGCCTCGCTGGCTGAAGTCAGCGTGAAGGATCTCGAAGGGCTGGCACTGAAGGACTACACCCGTCTACAGGCCGGCTATTTTCGCCTGGTGCAAGACGACGAGCTTTGACCCGCAGACCCAGAAGCAGCTGGCCAAACGGCTGGCTGCAGAGCTGGGTTTTTCGGCAGCGGAGATCTCGGTGATGTCCTGGATGGACATCGTCTGGTGGCTCACGGATTGAGCCTGTAGGAGGGTAGCGCATGGCAAAGCTGGCGATAGCGCTGGAAATCGGCGGTGCCGTTGCAGCATCGCTCGGTGCGGCATTCGGCACTGCCCAGGGACATATCAAGAAGCTCGAGGACAAGGGCAGTCGGGCCAAGGTGTTGAAGAACACCATCGGCGAAACGATCAAGCTCAGGGACGAATGGAAGAAGGCCCATGACAGTGGGTCGTCAGCAGCATCCGGTCTGCTGCGTCGCTTGGAAGGCAATCTCGATGCCCTGAAGAAACAGGGCGTCGAGGTCGGGCGCCTTGCTCGGGAGTACCAGCGCCTTGGGCGCGAAGCGAAGGCAGCAGATCTGCAGCAGAAGGGACGGCAGCAGATCGATGCGGGCAAGTCTTCGCTGAAGTCGAACATCGGCGCCGCGGTTGTCGGCGTAGGCATGGCCGCAGTCCCGACGAAGATCAGCGCGGATTACCAGGCCGTGATCCGTGACATTGCGATCAAGGCCGACGTGGCCAACAAACCCGAGGAGGCCCAGCTGACCAGGACGGTCATCGATACGGCCAAGGACACGGGCATGTCGCGCAACGACGTTGCCGACCTGGTCAACCAGCTCGTCGGTGCCGGTATGGAACTGGACAAGGCGCTGGCCTATGCCCCTACCGCCGCCAAGTTCGCGGTCGGGCAGGGTGCCAGTGGCGTCGATACGGCATCGATGATCATGGCGCTGCAGCAGAACGCCAAGATCACCGACCCCAAGGTCATGCAGCAGGCGCTCGAGGCCATCGCGTACCAAGGCCAGGCGGGCAGTTTTGAGGCCAGTGACATGGCCCGCTGGTTCCCGCAGCTGTTGGCCGGTATGGAGAAGAGCGGCAGCACGGGGCTAGAGGCAGTGACGTCTCTGGGGTCGATGCTGCAAGTGCAGATGAAAACTGCCGGCAGCTCGGATGAAGCGGCGAACAACTTCAAGAACTGGATCGAGAAGATTGGCTCTGGTGAGGTAGTCGATGCCTACAAGAAAGCTGGCATCGACTACCAAGCCTCGCTGAACACCGGCATCCAGAAGGGCATGTCGACGATCGAATCGTCGATGGCCCTGGCCCTGAAGTATGTCGAGGCCACGGACCCGGCCAAGGCGAAAAAGATCAAGGATGCCCAGGCCGGTGTCAGCAAGGAAGCTGACCCGGAGAAGGCCAGGGCTGCCCTGGATGCGTTGGAGAAGTCCCTGCGTACCGGGGACTTGTTCGCGGACATGCAGGTCAAGGCGGCGCTCACGGCCTATGCGCAGAACAGGGGCTTGTACACCCAACTGAAGAACGACTCGACCAATGCCACCGGGATTCTGGATAAGAACCTGGCCGAGCGGCGCGAGACGTCGTCGCAGATCTGGAAGGAGACGCTGCAGTCGGTCGATGACAGCATGCGCAGTGTCGGCGACGCCATCCGGCCGGTGACGGACAAAGTCGGGCAGGGCATCAACTTTGTGGCCCGCAAACTGACGGAGCTGTCGGACAAGGCGCCGGGCGTAGTGATGGGCATTGCCGGCATCACTGCTGGTATCGGTGCGCTGCTCACGCTGTACAGCACGGCGAAGATCGGGCGCGGCGTTTGGAATGTTGCGCGTGGCCATCGCTTGGGACGCGGTGCTGCTGGCGGTGGCGGTGTTCCTCAGACCGGCAACAAGGCGGTGGATGCTGGCCTTGGTGTGCTTGGCAAAGTGTTTGGCGGAGCTGCTGCAAACGATGGTGGTGGCGTGCTCGGCAATGAGCCGCAGCGAGTCTTTGTCGTCAATGCCAGGGATCTCGGCGGGGTGGGTTCTTCGGTTGGTGCTGCAGAGCCAGGCGGCCGGCGCCGCCGCAGGCAGCGAAGGGGGCGCGGTGGTGCGGCGACGCGCAGGTCCCCTGCTGCAAGTTCAGTCGGGCGGGTGGTGCGTGGAGGTGCTTCGACCGGATTGGTGGCCGCGAGCGCGGCTGCGGATGCGACTCAGGTCGGACGGATGGGGCGGGTGCTGGGTACGGTCGGCAAGGCTTCCAAGTTCGTTGGCAAACTGCCGGGCGGGAAAGTGCTCGATGCCGGCATGACCCTGGTCGACACGGCCCTCAACGCGAAAACCCAGGACGAGAAAGCCGAAGGCTACGGCACTGCGGCGGGCGGTTTGGCCGGTGCCCTGGCGGGTGGTGCTGTAGGGGCGGCGATTGGCTCGGTCGTGCCGATCATTGGTACCGCCATCGGGGGTGCCATTGGTGCAGCCTTCGGCGGTATGGGCGGGGAGGGCATAGGTGGTTGGCTCGGTAAGAAGCTGTTCGGCGAGGACGAGCAGTTGGCCAAGGCCGACAAGGACAAGGGCGCGGCGCCTGGGGACGTGGCTCGCTCGATTGGAGCCGCAGCGCCGGCACCGACAGCTCCGGTGGTCGCCCAGGCGCTCGAACAGGCCAAGCCCAAGTCCGATCCGCCCAAAGTCGACCAGCAGTTCTCCTACATGCCGAATATGCCGATCACCATTCAAGGCGATGCCAAGGATCCGCAACAGTTGTTCCGCTCGCTCGAGGGATTCATCCGCAATAGCTGGGATACCTGGTCGCGGGAAAACCTTGCTCGGCAGGCTGCTGGGCAACTCTTCGACGAACCCCATGTTTAAGGAGGTGCCATGGCCTACATGGAGTCTATGCAGTCGACGCTGTCTTCATTGATTGCCGCGGGGGAGGCTGGCCGTACTAGCCTCGACGGCATGCTCGGGCCGCTGACCGGTGCTGTAAGCGATATGACGGGGGCTGCAGCCGAGCTGGAGGGCTTGCCGATCATTGGCCCGGCCCTTGGCCAGAAACTGCAGCGCACAATGCGGGCGATCAGCGCAGCCCAATCCACCGTGGGGCGGGTGGCTTCCACCTACAGCCAGGTGGTCAGCGGTGCCACGGCGGTACAAGACCGACTCGGTTCGCTGAAGGAGCAGGCCGGAAAGGCATCGGCGGCAATCAACCGGATAGCCGGCCAGGTCAGCCCGTCGTTGGCCAACATCCTGCCAACCAGCGCGCTTGCCTCGCTGGCGACGCCGGCGGCCGAGGCGATCAAACCCTTCCCGCATCTGCTCATCCTGCAGCCGCTCGATGCCAAACAGCAGCCGTATTACTTCAACCTGGACACCGCCGCGTTCGACGAGCTGCGGCGGCAGACGGCAGCGCGCTGGGCTGGCCAGGAGCGCCTGACGCGGGATATCGCACAGCAGGCGGTGGGGCAGGGCGAGGACAAGATCACGTTGAAGGGCGTGATCTATCCCGGCTTCAAGGGAGGGATCAAGCAGTTGGACACCCTTCGCGCCATCGTCCGCCGGTTGCAGCCCGTCAGCCTGGTTACGGGCTATGGCGATGTGCTCGGCACCTGGTGTCTGTTGAGCATCGATGAAGAGCAGGGCGCGTTGTTGGCTGGCGGCATCCCACGCAAGCAGGGTTTCTCACTGGAGTTCGTGAAGTATGGCAACGACATGCAGAACGTCTGAGGGGGATCTGCTCGACACCCTGTGCTACCAGCACTACGGGCACCTTAACGGCACGGTCGAGTGGGTGCTGCAGGAGAATCCGGGTCTGGCTGATGAGCCGCAGCCCTACCGCACCGGGGTGGTGATCGTGCTACCCGACCTTGCGGCGCCATCGATCGAAACCATCGAGCTGTGGGGGTAACCCCCCAGCCCTCAACGAGCCCCGCCTAGTGCGGGGCTCTTTCATTCTGGAGTGCCTATGCAACCTACCTTTCGCATCGTCGCTGATGGCGCGGACATCACGGCGCTGATCAATGACCGGTTGTTGCTGCTGAGAACAACCGACAAGCCTGGGATGGACTCCGACGAGTTCGAGCTGCGGATCGATGACCGTGATGCAGCGGTTGCCTTACCCGCCCGAGGGGCGCGGATCGAGGTCTACCTGGGCTATGCGGGGCAGGCGCTGGCCCGCCTCGGGCGGTACACCGTCGATGAGATCGAAGTCTCCGCGCCGCCACGCACGATGGTCATCCGGGGCAAGGCCAGCGACATGCGTGGCAGCGGCAAGACCACGCGCAGCGGCAACTGGGAGGGCGTGCCGCTGTCGCAGATCGTCCGCGACATTGCGGCTCGCAATGGCTGGGCACCGGCCTGCCCCGTGCAGACCAAGGTCGACCGCGTCGACCAGCGTAACGAGTCGGACTTCAACTTCATCACCCGCCTGGCCAGGCAATACGACTGCACCGCGAAAGTCGCGGACGGCAAGCTGCTGGTCCTGCCCCGTGAAGCTAGCCAGGGTGCCAGCGGCAAGGCCTTTGGCGTGGTCACTATCACGCCGGCGGACGTGAGCCGGTGGCAGTTCCGTCTCGGTGACCGCAGCGCACAGAAGGCCGTGAAGACCCAGCATCAGGACAAAAAGAGCGGGAAGTTGGTGGTGGTCGAGCTGGGTAATGACGACGCCCCATCGGGGCTGCCGGGCGTGCACACCGATCGACACATCTACCCGAACAAGTCCGCAGCCGAACAGGCGGCCAAAGCAAAGCTCGCAGCGTTCAACCGCACCACTGCCAGCGTGCGCTTGCAGATGCCCGGGCGCACCGACCTGTTCGCCGAGCGCTTGATCAATGCCCAGGGTTTCAAGGTGGGTCTGGATGGTCAGTACCTGGTCGACAGCGTCGAGCAGACCTTCGATGCCTCCGGCTGGTCGACCGCGGTGGAGTGCAACGGCGGCAAGAAGGGCAAGGCGAAGGCCAAGGGCAAGAAAAAGAAATCCGACAAGCCACTGAAGGTGGTCGATGTGAAACCGGCCTGAGTGGCCAAAACTGGAGATTCAAGATGACTGTCACTCTCAAGCAGCTGCAACAGATCCTCCCCAACGCCGGCACCCAAGCCGGCGTTTTTCTTCCTGTACTGAATGCGGCGATGGTGAAGTGGGGCATCGTCACCCCGCTGCGCAAGCGTGCGTTCCTGGCCCAGGTCGGCCATGAGTCTGGCCAGTTGCGCTACGTCCGTGAACTGGGCGGCGATCAGTACCTGGCCAAGTACGACACCGGCAAGCTCGCTGCGCAGTTGGGCAACACGCTCGAAGCCGACGGCGACGGCCAAAAGTATCGCGGCCGTGGCCTGATTCAGGTGACTGGCCGCACCAACTACCAGCATTGCGGTGAAGCACTGGGCCTCGATCTGCTCAACCATCCCGAGTTGCTCGAGCGGCCAGAGCACGCTGCCGACTCGGCCGGCTGGTTCTGGCACCAGGCCGGCCTCAACTCACTGGCCGACAAGGGGCCGGCGGCGTTCGAGGCCATCACCCGACGGATCAACGGCGGACTCAACGGGCTGGACGATCGTCTGGCGATCTACAAGCGCGCTGAGCAGGTGCTGATGTGAATGTGCTGAACTGGCGGCTTGCTGGCTTGATGTTGTTGTTGGGGTTGGCTTTGGGTGGCCGGGGTGGCTGGATCCTGCAGGACTGGCGCTACGGAAAGCAGTTGGAGCTACAAGCCCGGCTGCAGGCGGAAAGCTTCAATCAGCTGAATCTGGCCGCAGCTGCTCGGCAGCGTGAAGAACAAGACAAACGCCTGGCCCTGGAGCAGCAGCTGCTGGCCAGTGATCAAACCCATTACCGAGTTTTAAGCGATGCACAACGTGATCAAGGTCGCCTGCGTGACCGTCTTGCCACTGCTGATCTGCGCCTGTCAGTCCTCCTCGACGCTGCCGATGCCAGCAGCGGATGTGCAGTGCCTGCCACCACCACCGCCGGCGGCGTGGTTCATGGAGCCGCACGCGGCCGGCTTGACCCAGCGCATGCTCAACGAATTATCGGAATCACCAACGACGGCGATCAAGGACTGATCGCCCTGGCGGCCTGTCAGGCCTACGCCAGAAAAGTATCTACACAGAAGTGAAAAGGAGCGGCCGGTCTGGATGCGTCAACATCCACCCCGGCCGCCGTCCCTGCAGATTGCCCCTGCAAGTCCAGCCAAGGCTCCTGCTCCGTGCACAAAGCGCGGCGAGCCTAGCACCTGTCTATATATACAGTAAAGGTCTTGCTCTTAATGTCTACTCCTATCATCCCCTGGATGGGTGGCAAACGCCGCCTAGCCGACCGCTTGATCCCCCTCTTTCCCCCTCATGAATGTTATGTCGAAGTCTTCGCCGGCGGTGCCGCGTTGTACTTCATGCGCCCCCAGCCAGCCCCGGTGGAGGTGCTGAACGACCTGAACGGTGACCTGGTGACGCTGTACCGGGTGGTGCAGAACCATCTGGAAGAGTTCGTCCGCCAGTTCAAATGGGCTCTCAGTTCTCGTCAGATTTTCGAGTGGCAGAAGATGACCCGCCCCGAGACGCTGACCGATATTCAGCGCGCTGCCCGGTTCTTCTACCTGCAGCAGCACGCCTTCGGTGGCAAGGTCACGGGGCAAACGTTCGGTACCGCCACTACTGGCCCCGCCATAAACCTGTTGCGGATCGAGGAGAACCTCTCGGCCGCATGGCAGCGGCTGTCTGGCACCTACGTCGAAAACCTCTCTTGGCTTGAATGCGCGGAACGCTACGACCGTGCCCACACCTTTCACTACATGGACCCGCCTTACTGGCAGACCGCTGGGTATGGCGTGGACTTCCCTTTCGAGAACTACGAACGCATGGCCGACTTCATGCGCCGCTGCAAGGGCAAGGTGATGGTCAGCATCAACGACCATCCGGATATCCGGCGAGTGTTCGAAGGGTTTCATTTCGAGACCTTGGACATCCGTTACACCACAGCCAATCAGCGGCATGGCAAAGCCGACGTGACAGGTGAGTTGGTGATCATGAACTGGACTCCCGCAGCTCTGGGAGGGCTATTTTAGATGGTCGTCGCACAGGATCTGATTCGCTTGCTATTCGATTTGCGTGGAGCGTTACTGTGTCCACGCCCACAAAGGAAACCGCTTCATGGAAACCGCCGAGATGTACCTCCAAACCTTCCCAACACATGTCCTGCTTGCGGCTTTGCGCGGTGAGGTTGATCTTAACGAACTGGCCAAGCAGCAGTTGGTGAGCCGCGGTCTAGACTCCGCCGGTCAATGGGTTGGCTTTGCTGAGTCCGCCCGATTGATGACAGAGGTGGCGGGTAAGTAATCTCGAAGCTCCAGCACTTTCCCGGGCGAGGCCGGCCCGGGACAGTGTTCATGAGGCTGGTAATTGGACTGGTTCAACCAAGTTCGGACCCTGGTTGCGCACGTTGCCTACAGCAGTGTCGACCCGGTACCACTCGAACACATCGGCTGGCTCGCTCTGGTGTATCAACATCAATTCGGCGTACTCCTTGGGCATGGCCGGGTCGATCCATTCCCGCGCCAGATCCGGGGCCAAGGCAACCGGACGGCGGTCGTGAATGTCGACCATGCCGCCTGCAGAGTCCGCGGTAATGATTACGAACCCGTCATGTTCGCCCGGGTCTTCGTCTGTATCAGGGAACTGGCCGATGGCTGCGCACAGGGTAGGAGCGCCGTCCTGTCGGCGGATGAAGTAGGGCTGTTTCTTCGGCCCGCCTTCGTCTACCCACTCAAACCACCCGTCAATAGGGCACAGCGCTCGGTGCGGCCAGACCTGGCGGAAGAATGGGCCATGGGCCACCTTCTCGGCCCTGGCGTTCACTGGCGCGGCCCGGTCTTTGGCCCAATGCGGGCGCCATCCCCAGCGCACCAGGTCGGCGTGCAATCCGTCTTCAGTCTGGCGCAGTAGTGCGACCAACGCCGTAGGGGCCACGTTGTACCGGGCCAGCGGCTTGTTCTCGATCGACGACAGCCACTTGCCGGCGAGTCCTAGAACGTCGCAGTAGTTATCGATGTATCGGTACTGAGCGACACGACCACACATAACCACCTCCAAACGCCAGTTCATCTAATTCACGGTAGACCAGCGGGCGCTCCACTCGTCAGCGCCCGATTGATGGTCGGGGAGTTGTGGATAATATGCTGTGTTTTTATACAGTATAGGGTTGTCCAATGTATTTCCTGATCACACCGCGCCGAGTTCTGGGCGTTGCGCTTTCCAAGGAGGAATTGCGGAGGACCCCCGCGATTCGGGGCGACATTCACATCTATGAATGCCAGAACGAAGAGCTTGGCCGGGCGGCTTTCAGTGCTTGGGTTTTCAATCCGGGCCCTGGCCCTGACATCCTTCCGCGGCTTCATGACGTGAAAATCACCGGGATGGCTCAGGGGGGGATGAACTTGAATGGCATCGAGCAGATTGGCGATGCCTTCTACGCGCAGTCGTGGTGGTGTCGTGCTGAATAGGGCGGGCATTCCGCAGCCATGGCTAGACGAGCTTTATGATAATTCGGCCTTGATCGTGGACCCTGACGGACGTGCTGCAGTCCTTGATGCAATGGCCTATGCCGTAAGGCGCCGCCTGGAGATTAATGCCGCCGTGCTTTCTGACATGCTGGAGTTGTCTGAAGCTGCCAGGTTATGGGCACTTAACGCGCAAGAGATGGATGAATAGATACTGATCTAGATTGGTTATCTTAAGGGCAACCCAGGGAAACGAAGCCGACCTTGGGGTTGGCTGGCGCGGTAGGGGTGGACATGTCTAACCTCGGTATAGGTGTCGGGTCGCTCGGCGATCTGGATAAAATCGCTGGCGACGAACGGGCGCTAGGGGCGCCTCTGATCAAAAAGTGCGCAATTCTAGCGATGGCCGGCGCACTTGACCAGCTTTATGCAGGGAAATACGACGAGTGCTGCGCTATGCTTCGCGCCGTTGCGTCCAGGTGAATTCTTATAGTCAACAGAACCTCTGTAACTGTAAGTAAAAGGGCGCATGCTGCATTGGCATTCACGAGAGTCTTGCAAGCTTGGCGTTGTCTTGAATGTCATGCCTTTTATAAGAAGCCCCGATCTGGGTAGTAGGAGTGGTGGATGGGTCAGGCAAGTAGTCAGGCGGTAGGCGGCGAGCATTCCAGGGCCAGGCCCCTGGGGATGCTGGTGGCGGCGGTCGGGGTGGTTTATGGCGACATCGGGACCAGCCCGCTTTATACCTTGAAGGAGGTATTCGCGGGGCATTACGGGGTTCCGGTCAACCACGACGGTGTATTCGGCATCCTTGCATTGATCTTCTGGTCGCTGATCTGGGTGGTCTCGATCAAATACGTGTTGTTCATCCTGCGGGCCGACAACCAGGGCGAGGGCGGCATCATGGCCTTGACCGCCCTGGCCCGGCGGGCGTCGACGCCCTATCCGAGGCTGCGGGTGGTCCTGGTCATCCTGGGCCTGATCGGTGCGGCCTTGTTCTACGGCGACAGCATGATTACCCCGGCGATTTCCGTATTGTCGGCGGTGGAGGGGCTGGAGATTGCCTTCGACGGGCTCGAGCACTGGGTTGTACCTATGGCGCTGATCGTGCTGGTGGCGCTGTTTCTGATCCAGAAACACGGTACCGATCGCATCGGCAAGCTGTTCGGGCCGGTAATGGTCCTGTGGTTCGTGACCCTGGGCGTGTTGGGGATCTACGGCATCGTCCAGCATCCGGAAGTGCTGCAGGCGCTGAACCCGGTCTGGGGCGTGCGGTTCTTCATCGTGCATCCGGGCATGGGCGTGGCCATTCTCGGCGCGGTAGTGCTGGCATTGACTGGTGCCGAAGCGCTGTACGCCGACATGGGCCACTTCGGGCGCAAGCCGATCGCTCGCGCCTGGTTCGCCCTGGTGCTGCCGGCGCTGGTGCTCAACTATTTCGGCCAGGGCGCCTTGCTCCTGGAGAACCCGGAAGCGGCACGTAACCCGTTCTATCTGCTGGCGCCGAGCTGGGCCCTGATCCCGCTGGTGGTCCTGGCGACCCTGGCTACCGTGATCGCCTCCCAGGCGGTGATCTCCGGCGCGTTCTCCCTGACCCGCCAGGCGATCCAGCTGGGCTATATCCCGCGCATGTACATCCAGCACACCTCCAGCGCGGAGCAGGGGCAGATCTACATCGGCGCGGTGAACTGGGCGCTGATGGTCGGGGTGATCCTGCTGGTGCTGGGCTTCGAGTCTTCCGGCGCACTGGCTTCGGCCTACGGCGTGGCGGTGACCGGGACCATGCTGATCACCAGCATCCTGGTGTCGGCGGTGATGCTGTTGCTGTGGAAGTGGTCGCCGGTGCTGACGGTGCCGATCCTGGTGGGCTTCCTGCTGGTGGACGGGCTGTTCTTCGCCGCCAACGTACCGAAGATCTTCCAGGGCGGTGCTTTCCCGGTATTGGCGGGGATTGTGCTGTTCGCCCTGATGACCACCTGGAAACGCGGCAAGGAACTGTTGATGGACCGCCTCGGCGAGGGCGCGTTGCCGCTGCCGATCTTTATCAACAGCATCCGTGTGCAGCCGCCGCATCGGGTCCAGGGCACCGCGGTGTTCCTCACTGCGCGCTCCGACGCCGTGCCCCATGCGCTGTTGCACAACCTGCTGCATAACCAGGTGCTGCACGAGCAAGTGGTGCTGCTGACCGTGGTCTATGAAGATATCCCGCGGGTGCCGACGCAACGGCGCTTCGAGGTGGATTCCTATGGCGAAGGCTTCTTCCGGGTGATCCTGCACTTCGGTTTCACCGACGAGCCGGACGTGCCTGAAGCGCTGAAACTGTGCCATCTCGACGAGCTGGACTTCAGCCCGATGCGCACCACCTACTTCCTCAGCCGCGAGACGGTCATCACCTCCAAGATCGTCGGCATGGCGCGCTGGCGCGAGACGCTGTTCGCCTTCATGCTCAAGAACGCCAACGGCAACCTGCGCTTCTTCAAGCTGCCGGTGAACCGCGTGATCGAGCTGGGGACCCAGATCGAGATGTAAGCTGGCGCGACAGCAGAAGCCCCCGTCACCGCTGTGGTGACGGGGGCTTTTTTGTTGGAGGAGGGCGCTTTCCCCTGTAGGAGCGAGCTTGCTCCGCTCCCGCAGAGGGGGATTTCAAGGATGAAAAAGCCCCCGGTGCCGGTTGGCAGCGGGGGCCTTGTCTGGGGAGCTCAGATCACTCGTCGGCGACCTTGTCCTTGCCCTGGCGTTTCTCGATGATGTTGACCAGGCGCTGGGCCAGGGCCGGGTAGTTTTCGTCGAAGTGATGGCCGCCCGGCAGTTTCATGGCTTCGCCGACGGCGGTCTTGTCGGTGCAACCGCTTTCGTCGACTTCTTCCTCGCCGTAGATGCATACCACCTTGGCCGCTGGCAGCTTGGCCATTTCCGGGCCGGTGGCGGCTTCCTTGCCGGCGTTGCCCAGCCAGCCTTCGACTTCGATCTCGAAGCTGCCGGTGCGGGCGAAGGCCAGCAGGATAATGGCGTCGACTCGCTGCTGCTCGGCTTCCGGCAGGCGGTTGTAGATGGCTGGCAACACGTCGGCGCCGAACGAGTAGCCGGTCAGCACGAAGCGCTTGGTGCCCCATTTCTGCCGGTAGTGCTGCATCAGTTCGGTCAGGTCGGTGGCGCTCTGCTCCGGGGTCTTGTGCTGCCAGTAGTAGCGCAGGGTGTCGATGCCGACCACCGGGTAGCCGATCTTAGCCATCTCGCCGGCCACGTCACGGTCCAGGTCGCGCCAGCCGCCGTCACCGGAGAGGAACAGGGTCACGGTGTCCTTGGCCTGGCCGGCCGGCACTTCGACCACCGGGATATTCAGGCCGCCGTTGTCCGAACCTACCAGCAGCTTGCGCAGCTCGTTGTTCAGCACCTGAGGCAGGTGAATGTCGTAGTCGCTGATGCTGGTGCTGGCATTGGGGGTGTCACGCACGAAGCCGGCGCTTTCGTCATCCGGGTTGTCGTTCCAGGCCACCAGCCAGTGGCCGTGGGCCAGGGTCTTGGGCAATGGATCGGTACAACCCGGTGCCGGGTTGATGGTAAAGCCCACCGACACGGCCTGGGCCTTGTCGTCGTTCTGGGTGGCGATCCAGCGCCAGGCCAGGGCGGCACCAGGGCCGATGCCGCTGACCAGGGTCGCCGGGCCCGCGAGTTGGCCAAAGGCGGTCTGCAGGGCTTGTTCCTGCAGCTTGCAGTCGTCCTTGGGCAGGATCACCTGGACGATCTGCGCCGCGCCGCCGCGGCTCAGGGCCAGGAGTTGGGTATCGGTCAGGGCTTCGTCGGCGAGGACGGCCACGGCGACCCGGGCCTTGGCCTGGGCGGCCGGGGTAACACGGGTCAGGGTCGAGCCATCGGTCTGGGCCAGGTGTTCCAGGGTCGGTTGTGGTGCCGGACGATTCCAGTACCAGTAGCCGCCTCCTGCTATCAGGGCAAGCACCACCAGGGTGGCTAATACATACCGCCAGGAGCGTTGAATCATCAGCGTTTCACCAATCCAGTCAGGCCGCCCGCAATCAGGGCGGCGGTATCGGCCAGTGCCACCAGCGGATCCAGTCCGGCGGGCACGGCCATGTAACGAGGTTCCCAGTCAGGCTGGAATTTGTCTTTGAAACGGCGCAACCCTTGGAAGTTGTACAGCTGCTCACCCCGACGGAAAACCATCGATCCAAGGCGCTGGGTCAGTGGCGCGCCACGCCGGGGTTGCAGACCCGACAACGGCACCATGCCCAGACTGAAGCGGGCATACCCATGGTTTTTATAATGCTGGATCAGGCCGACCATCATGAATTCCATGGTCAGCTTGGGAGCCTCCGGGTGGGCGCGCATCAGGTCGAGGCTAGCCAGGTCATGGCTGTAGGTCTCGAGCAGGTTGGCGAAGGCCACCGGACGTCCTTCAAAACGGATGATTGCGATACGGAAATGCTTGAGGTAATCCTCGCTGAAACGCCCGAGGGAGAAGCCTTTCTCGCGGACATTCTTGCCGGTCAGCCAGGCATCGGAAATGACTTTCAGCTCGTCCATCGGCGCCTGCCCGGCCTCATGGATTTCCAGCGCCAGACCGTCGCGGGTACCGCGGTTCCAGGTGTAGCGCAGGTCCTTCATCTCCTTGCCCTTGGCTTCGAGGTCAAAGCGGTTCAGGTCGACCCGGGCTTCTTCGCCAAGCTTGATCGCAGTCAGGCCGATATCCATGTAGTACGGCAGGTTTTCCGCGCGCACCTGGTAGAACACCGGGCGCGCATGGTGGACGTCGCACAGGTCGCGGAACTGCCAGATCATCTCGGCCCGTTGCTGGGTCGGCCCGATCGGGTCGTACAGCGCCACCAGGCTGCGGCCGCGCCGGGCATACATGAGGAAGGCGTCATCGTTGGGATGGAACAGCAGGGCCTTGTCGCCGGTCAGGGACAGGCCGCCGTCGGGCTGGGAAGAGGCCATAAGGATCTTCGCCGCGCGGCCCAGCTCCTCGCCATTGGGCAGGTGAATCACCGGGCGCGCGGTGCGCAGCAGCCAGGTCAGGGACACCACCACCAGCAGCACCGCGGCCCCCAGCAGCGAGCGCAGGCCCCGTGGGGCATCGGCGTCGAGGGTGAACTGCCACCACAGCTGATGGCTGTAGGGCACGTCCTGATAGGCGAACAGCAGCAGCCAGATCGATGCGCCCAGCACACAGACGCTGGCCACCAGGTACAGCGGCGAGAACGGCAGTTCGGTGAGGCGGCTCGGCCGGTAGAAGGAGCGCCGGAAGACCGCCAGCAGGCTGGCGGTCAGGGTCATCAGGCTGGCTTCTTCCCAGTCGAAACCCTTGAGCAGCGAGAGCACGGCACCGACCAGCAGCAGGATGGTGGTCAATATCCAGGCCGCGGACAGGCGCCGGCGCAGGCCCTGGGCCAGCAGCAGGCAAAGCACCCCGACCAGGCTGGCGCCGAAGTGCGAGGCATCCACCAGGCGGTGCGGGATCAGAAAACCGATGTGTTGCAGGCGGGTGTCGATTTCCGGGGTCACGCCGGAAAACAGCAGCACCACGCCGGACAGGAACACCAGCACCGCGAGGATCGGTGCGGCCAGGCCCGAGGCCACCCGCAGCGATTGACGGGTCTGGAACAGGCGCTGGGCCTCATTGATCAGCAGCAGGACGCAGGCCACCAGCATCGGCAGGATCACGTAGATCAGCCGGTACAGCAGCAGGGCGGCGGCCAGTGGCGCCGCGCCGAGCTTGTCGGCGAAGGCGGCCAGCAGAATCGCTTCGAACACCCCGACGCCGCCGGGTACATGGCTGAGCACGCCGGCCGCCAGGGCCAGCAGGTAGACCAGCAGGAAGGCGCCGAAGGGCGGTGCCTCGGGCAGCAGCAGATAGAGCACTGTGGCTGCGGCGGCGACGTCGAGGGCGGTGATCAGCAGTTGCAGGAGCGTCAGGCGGCGTCCAGGCAGGCGCAGGGTACGGCGCCCGGCCTTGACCAACAGGTTGTCCGGCAGTGGCTGTTCAGGCAGGCGGCGCCGGTAGATACCGATGACCAGGATCGCGCAGAGCAGCAGTACGGCGCCGGCAATGCTGGCCAGCAGGCCTTCGGAGAGGCGCAGGGCGGCGGAGGCGGCGGGCAGGTTGCTCAGGGTCGCCAGGGCCGCGAGCGGTGGCAGGGCGCAACCCAGGGACAAACTGGCGAACAGCGTCATATGGGCGACGTCGCCGGCACCCACGCCATGCCGGGCATAGAGGCGGTAACGCACCGAACCACCGGAGAGCAGCGACAGGCCGATGGCATTGCCGATGGCAAAGGCGGTGAAGCCCCCGAGGGCCAGGGTGCGTGGCGGCAGGTTCACCCCGGCGTAGCGGCTGGCGGACCATTCGTAGCCGAGCAGGATGACGAAACCGACCACGGTCGCGGCCAGGGCGCCGAGCAGGGCCGGCTTGGGCACGTCGAGGATCGAATCATGCAGGGCATACAGATCCAGCTCGCTGAGCAGGTGACGACAGGCAATCAGGGCGATTCCGAACAGCAGCAGGGTCACGACCATGCCGATGGGCTGGCGGTATTTGCTCAGTAGCTCCAGCCAGCGCAAGCGGGTGGCCGCAACCGGTTGGTTCGCTGTAACGGTATCGGTGTCTTGTGAGTCAGACGAGTTGGCGCGCATCAATCACCTCGTGGATTGTGCGCGACAGGATGGGGGTATCCAGCCAAGTTACCAATCCCTGCAGAAAAAATAGTTTCAAATATTAACGCGTCTCACCATGGCCCTGCGAGCCCGGACGGCCAGCGTTTTCAAGCGGCTGCCTGGCAATGAGCATAGCGGGTTGGAAAGAGTGGGGGAGGTGACTGACGGTTCACGGGAGGTTGCCAGGTCATTGTTGCGAAAAGATTTTTTCGACAGATACAAAAAAGGCCACTCTTTCGAGTAGCCTTTTTTGTTGTTTGGTTGCGGGAGCCGGATTTGAACCGACGACCTTCGGGTTATGAGCCCGACGAGCTACCAGGCTGCTCCATCCCGCGTCTGTGTGGCGGCATTCTACAGACGAACGCCGGAGTGTCAACCGTTAAAGGTCCATTGAGTCAAATAAGTGTTGAATGACTCGCAAGGCGGGTTAAGTCCCGGTACTGCAAAGGGTTTTGTTTTGCGCGACAACAAAACGAGCGCGCACAAAAAAGGCCACTCTTTCGAGTAGCCTTTTTTGATGTTTGGTTGCGGGAGCCGGATTTGAACCGACGACCTTCGGGTTATGAGCCCGACGAGCTACCAGACTGCTCCATCCCGCGTCTGTGTGGCGGCATTCTACAGAGGATCGCCGGCCTGTCAACCGATTGGCCGAAAAAAACTGTTCTCGTTCAATTGCTTAGCTTGAAAATGCAGCCCCTGGATCGGCCCTGAGGGCATGCTGCACAAGGCTTTCAGCTCTATTGAGGGGCTTTGACCAATTGAGAAAATAAATTCATCTTCCGATTTTTCTGGTGGCAGACAGGAGAAATCAAACTACTGGTGCTATATACAGTTCTCGGTGAGATACTGTCGCCCTGTCTTGTGATCGACCTCTTGCTTCCATGAACTCTGCCTTTATATGACGCAGCGCAAAATCATCCACATCGACTGCGATTGCTTCTACGCCGCCATCGAAATGCGCGACGACCCGCAATTGGCCGGCAGGCCGATGGCGGTGGGCGGCTCGGCGGAGCGACGCGGGGTGATCGCCACCTGCAACTATGAGGCCCGCGCTTTTGGCGTGCGTTCGGCCATGTCCTCGCGGCATGCGCTGACGCTGTGCCCCGACCTGCTGATCGTCAAGCCGCGCATGGAGGCCTACCGGGAAGCGTCGAAAGAGATCCATACGATCTTTCGCGACTACACCGACCTGATCGAGCCTTTATCCCTGGATGAGGCCTACCTGGATGTTTCCGACAGCCCCAACTTCGCCGGCAGCGCCACGCGCATTGCCCAGGACATTCGTCGCCGGGTCTCCAACCAGCTGCATATCACGGTGTCGGCCGGGGTGGCGCCGAACAAGTTCCTGGCCAAGATCGCCAGCGACTGGAAAAAGCCCAACGGCCTGTTCGTGATCACCCCGGACCAGGTCGAGGACTTCGTTTCGGCCTTGCCGGTCAACAAGCTGCATGGCGTGGGCAAAGTCACGGCCGACAAGCTGGGACGCCTGGGCATTGTCAGCTGCGAGGCATTGCGCGAATGGAGCAAGCTGGCGCTGGTGCGCGAATTCGGCAGTTTTGGCGAGCGGTTGTGGAACCTCGCCCGGGGTATCGATGAGCGGCCGGTGCAGAACGACAGTCGTCGGCAGTCCATCAGCGTGGAAAACACCTACGACGTCGATCTGCCCGATCTGCAGAGCTGCCTGGATAAACTCCCGGAGCTGATGCAGACCCTGGCCGGCCGGATCGAGCGAATCGACAGCAGCTATCGTCCGGGCAAGCCCTTCGTCAAAGTGAAGTTTCACGATTTCACCCAGACCACGCTCGAACAGGCGGGGGCAGGGCGGGACCTGGAGAGTTACCGGCAGCTTTTGACCCAGGCGTTCAAGCGCGGGGACAGGCCGGTGCGGCTATTGGGGATTGGTGTGCGTTTGCAGGATCTGCGTGGCGGGCATGAGCAACTGGAGCTGTTCAGCCGTTCCTGAAACAGCATCGCGAGCCAGTCCACCCCCGCAGTGCGGAAACAGGCTGGCTCGCGATGGTTATCTGATCAATGGGCGCCTGGGTCGGCGACCAGGCGGCCGGCGTTCTTGGTCAGCGACTTGAGAAATTCGCTTTGCAGTTCCGGATCGTTGCGGGTCAGCTCGATCAGGCTCTGCTCCAGTTCGCTGGCTTCTTCTTCCAGGCCCAGTTCGGAGAGACGCTTGACCCGGTGCACCCACTGGCTCACTTCGTCATCTTCGAGGTCGTCGTAGATCAGGTTGTGCGCTTCCAGCAGCTTGCCGCGCAGGGTGTTGCTGATGGCCAGCGACGAGTCGGAATGCACGTCGTCCTGGGCATCCGCGACGCTGATCTGCAGCTTGCCGATGTGGTTCAGGTCCTGTTCGGAAAACGGGCTGTCCAACAGGTTCAGGCGCAGTACGCCGTTGCGGTCGGTGCTCAGCTCGTGGGTTTCCTTGCCGGCCTTGACCTGCACCGGACGCTCGCTCCAGGGCAGGCTCGAATACTCCACGCGCTTGTCGCGCTGGACTTCATCGATCCCCGCCAGGTTCTGCTGCGCCCGACCGTGGGACTGCACGTTCATGAACGGGTTGAGCCCGGCCACGCCGTAGCTGATCCAGTCCTTGGTGACGCTGTCCGGCAGGTTGCCCAGGGCAAACACATTGACCACGTTGGCGCCGACACCCGCGACCACGGCTACCGCGCCCAGCGGGATCTCGTAGAGCTCCCGCCAGGGTTGATAGGGTGTGTAGCGATCGTAGCGACGCGTGACTTCGAACTCGGTGACTTCGAAGGTCTTCTGCTCGTGGATGCGCACCCGGCGTTGCGGCAGCTCAAGCACCTTAGGCTCACCGACATCGATCTGCAGGCTGTGATCGAGCAATTTGCGCTCGACACGTTCCTCGTGCTCGCTGCGTTGCGACATCTGGTTGGCACAGCCGCTGAGCAACAGGGCGCCGCACAAGGCGGCGCCACCGAGGCTTAAGGTGTTTCGCTTGAGCATGACTTCTCTATCTGGTTTCAGCGACGGATACGGGCTTGGAGGAAGGACAGCACGTCAGCCACCGGCAGCGCTTGCGCCTCGGCTTCGGTACGGCTCTTGTATTCCAGGTTGCCTTCGGCGAGGCCGCGGTCGCTGACCACGATCCGGTGTGGAATGCCGATCAGCTCCATGTCCGCGAACTTGATGCCCGGGCTGGTCTTCTTGTCGCGGTCGTCCAGCAGCACTTCGAAGCCGGCGGCGGTGAGTTGCGCGTACAGCTTGTCGGTGGCTTCGCGAACCTGCTCGGTTTCATAGCGCAGCGGTACCAGGGCGATCTGGAACGGGGCCAGGGTGTCGCTCCAGATGATGCCGTTCTCGTCGTTGTTCTGCTCGATGGCCGCGGCCACCACGCGGGACACGCCAATGCCGTAGCAGCCCATTTCCAGGGTGACCGGCTTGCCGTTCTCGCCCAGCACTTCGCACTTCATCGCCTTGCTGTACTTGTTGCCCAGCTGGAAGATGTGCCCGACTTCGATGCCGCGCTTGATTTCCAGGGTGCCCTTGCCGTCCGGGCTTGGGTCGCCGCTGACGACATTGCGCAGGTCGGCCACGGTCGGGACCGGCATGTCGCGTTCCCAGTTGAAGCCGAAGTAGTGCTTGTCGTCGACGTTCGCGCCGATACCGAAGTCGCTCATCAGGGCCACCGAGCGGTCGACGATGATTGGCAGCGGCAGGTTCAGCGGGCCCAGGGAGCCGGCGCCGGCGCCGATGGCGTCACGCAGTTCGGTTTCCGAAGCCATGACCAGCGGGCTGGCGACGCCAGGCTGGTTGGCAGCCTTGATTTCGTTCAGCTCGTGGTCGCCACGGATGATCAGGGCGATCAGCTTGCCGGCTTCCTCGGCGTGCACCACCAGGGTCTTGACGGTCTTTTCGATCGGCAGGTTGTAGCCTTCCACCAGCTGCGCGATGGTTTTCGCGTCAGGGGTGTCGACCAGGCGCAGTTCTTCGCTCGGCGCCGGCCGCGAGGTTTCCCGTGGCACGGCTTCGGCTTTCTCGATGTTCGCCGCGTAGTCGGAGCCGTTGCTGAAAACGATGTCGTCTTCGCCGGACTCGGCCAGTACGTGGAATTCGTGGGAGCCGGCGCCGCCGATGGAGCCGTTGTCGGCTTCGACCGGACGGAACTTCAGGCCCAGGCGGGTGAACACGTTGCAGTAGGCCTGGTGCATGCGGTCATAGGTGACCTGCAGCGATGCCTGATCGGCGTGGAAGGAATAGGCGTCCTTCATGATGAACTCGCGACCGCGCATCAGGCCGAAGCGTGGGCGGATTTCATCGCGGAATTTGGTCTGGATCTGGTACAGGTTGATCGGCAGCTGTTTGTAGCTGCTCAGCTCGTTGCGGGCCAGATCGGTGATCACCTCTTCGTGGGTCGGACCGGCGCAGAAGTCGCGACCGTGGCGATCCTTGAAGCGCAGCAGTTCAGGGCCGTACTCCTCCCAGCGACCGGATTCCTGCCACAGTTCAGCCGGCTGCGTGCTCGGCATCAACACTTCAAGCGAGCCGGCGGCGTTCATTTCTTCACGAACGATGGCTTCGACCTTGCGCATCACCCGCAGGCCCATCGGGAGCCAGGTGTACAGGCCCGAGGCCAGTTTGCGGATCATGCCGGCGCGCAGCATCAGCTGATGGCTGATCACGACCGCATCGGAAGGCGTTTCTTTCTGTGTGGCGAGCAAAAATTGACTGGTGCGCATGGTAGGCCGTTGTCGGTTGCTGAAGACTAGAAATGACGAAGCATTGTACGGGCGAGAACCGTTGGCGTACAGGATTGCGGCCGGGGGAGGTCGGGGAGCCGGATGAATGCCGGTATGCCCCGGGGTTTCCTAGGGTTCTTCGCTGACAGCTGTAGCGGGTGGCGTGGCCGGCGGTGTGGCTTCGGGCGCTTGCGGCGGTTCGGCGCGGCGGTTTTCCTGGAACCAGTGCAGGGCGATCAGGACCAGGGTCGGCACGCCGAGCAGGGCAGTGATCAGGAAGAAGTCGTGATAGCCGAACTTCTCCACCATGACCCCCGAATAACCGCCGATCAGGCGCGGCAACAGCAGCATGATCGAGCTGAGCAGGGCGTACTGGGTCGCCGAGAACTTCAGGTTGGTCAGGCTCGACAGGTAGGCGACGAAGGCCGAGGTGGCCAGGCCCGAGCTGAAGTTGTCCAGGGAAATGGTCACCACCAGCATCTGCAGGTTGGGGCCCATGTCGGCCAGCATCAGGAACAGCAGGTTGGTCGCGGCCGAGGCGGCGCCGCCGATGAACAGGATCGGCAGGATGCCGAAGCGCACGATCAGCAGGCCGCCCATGCCGGCGCCGACCAGGGTCATGATCAGGCCGAAAATCTTGCTGACGCTGGCGATCTGGTCCTTGGTGAAGCCCTGGTCGATGTAGAACACGTTGGCCATCACGCCCATCACCGTGTCCGACATCCGATAGGTGGCGATCAGGCCCAGCAGCAGCAGGGCTTGCCAGCGGTAGCGCAGGATGAAGTCGTTGACCGGCGTCAGCACCGGGGCCAGGCCGCGGCGGCCCATGGCCGACAGGCACAGCGAGGTCAGGATGATATAGAGAATGGCGCGCAGGAACGCCCGGTCTTCCAGCAGCAGATCCAGCAGGCTGGCGCCTTCGAACAGCACGCTGGCGAAGTCGGTGTTGTAGAGCTGGGTGAACATCGCCGGCACGGACACCAGCAGCACGATCAGCACGAATACCGACACCAACTGGTGCACGAAACTGTAGCGCCCGGCCGACAGCTGGGTGCGCAGCGGCACCGGCGGTTCGCGCATGAACAGGGTGGTCAGCAGGGCCGGGATCATCAGCACGCCGAACAGCACGTAGGTGCCGGTCCAGGCCGCGTGTTTATAGCTGAAACCGGTGGAGCCGAAACCTTCGGCGAAGAACAGGGCGCCAGCGGTGGCCAGCAGGGCGGCGACGCGGTAGCCGGACATATAGGCGGCGGCCAGGGCGGCCTGGCGGCTGTCTTCGGCGATTTCCAGGCGGTAGGCGTCCACCGCGATGTCCTGGGTGGCAGAGGCGAAGGCGACGATAACCGCAATGGCGATCAGCCAGGACAGGTGCTTTTGCGGATCGCAGAACCCCATGCCGATCAGCCCGAGCAGCACCAGCGATTGCGACAGGACCAGCCAGGAGCGGCGGCGTCCGAGTTTGCCCAGCAAGGGTAGGCGCCATTGGTCGAGCAAGGGCGACCAGACCCATTTGAAGGCGTAGGCCAGACCGATCAGGCTGGCGTAGCCAATGGTTTCGCGAGCCACACCGGCTTCGCGCAACCAGACTGAAAGTGTCGAAAACACCAGCATGTAGGGCAGGCCGGCGGCGAAACCAAGCAGCAACAGCACGAGCGTCGAGGGGCTGGCATAGGCGGCGAGCGCGGCGCGCCAGGTTTTACGGGGCATGGGCTGGAGTCTGCCTCAAGAATTACGGAAACAAAGCGCGCACTCTAACCGCTGTGCTCTACCGGACGCCAGCCATGGCGCCGAATATCCACACGATTGTTCAGGATCGAGACACCTTCCATACGCAGTCGCGCGCGCTGTTCGTCGCCCGAAGCGCTGCCCACGGGCAGGCTGATGCGCCCGCCCGCGCCCAGTACGCGGTGCCAGGGCAGGGTGGTGTCGGCGGGCAACTGGCTGAGGGTGCGTCCCACCCAGCGCGCGGCGCGACCCAGGCCCGCCATTTCCGCCAGTTGCCCATAGCTGACTACCTTGCCTTCCGGGACTTGGGCCAGGGTCAGGTAGAGCGCCGTGCGTCGGATTTCGGCGGGGCTTTGGTCGGCGTCGAGCGGTTCGATCACGTTCGGGTTTCCTGATGCAGGCCTGTAAACCGTCTGTAGGACAAAGGGTTTATTAACAATTGAGAATTGAACTCACTATAGATAGTCGAGTCAGTCCCTACCTGAGGTTTTATTCATGTGGATAATGCCGGTTTTTTTCGCGAACTCGAGCCTTGTATCTGTTTATGTTGTCCAGAACCCTGCTGTGCCTTGCCGTTTTCAGTACCGCCACGCCTTTGCTCGCCGATACCGTCTGGTTGAAGAACGGTGACCGTCTGAGCGGCAAGATCAAAGTGTTCGACGGTGGCAAGTTATTGATCCAGACCGAGTATGCCGGGGCCATCCCGATCGACTGGAAGCAGGTCAAGACGCTGGAGAGCGATCAGGAACTGCTGGTCAAGCAGGATGCCTACACCGGCGAGAAGGCCAAGTCCCTGCACGCGGCGGAAGACGGCAAGGTCACCCTGGCCAATGGCGAGGCGCCGAAGACTGTCGAGCTGGCGAGCATCCAGCAGATCATGAAGCCCAAGCCGGTGGTCGAGGATCTGGTGTGGAAGGGCAATGTCGACATGGCGCTGGATTATCAGCGGGCGGAAAAGGACACCGACGACTACGACATCGACTTCAAGACCTCGGCGCGCCACGGCAAATGGCGGCACACGGCGGAAGGCGAGTACAACCGCGAATTCCAGAACGATGTGGTCACCACCGACAACTGGCGCGGCGAATACGCACTGGACCGCTTCCTCACCGATAAATGGTTCTGGCAGGGGCGGTTGAATTACAAGCGTGACAAGGTCGAGGAGCTGGCGCGCCAGCGCGTGGTGGGTACCGGTCCGGGTTACCAGTTCTGGGATAACGAATTGGGTGCGTTCTCCCTGGGTTCGCTGCTCAACCGCACCGACTACGAGTACAAGGATGGCGGCAAAGACAACTTCTATTCCCTGGCCATGAAGTGGGACTACAACCGTTACCTGATTGGCAAGCGGGTCGAGTTGTTTACCAATGGCGAGGTGGGGCGGCCGCTGTCCAATATTGCCGATTACGCCCTGGATGCCGAGATCGGCCTGCGCTACAAGGTCACGGAGTGGGCGTCGCTCAACCTCAAGGCCGAACGGGACATCATCAGCGGCACCAAGGACAGCGACCTTAACAAGACCCGTTACACCGCGGGGTTTGGCGTCGCCTGGTAAGCTCGCAGGCCTGGAAATGAAAAAGTCCCGCGGTTTGCACCCGCGGGACTTTTTTGTTTGGCAGCGCAAGAGTGCTGTCTCGATAGCGTTGCGTTATGTCAGCCTCAACTGCATGCACCTTGACGGGTGCCCGTCTGGTACTGGCATTCGCTCTGCAGGCTGCCGTCCTCGTTCCAGAGGCGCATCCAGCCATGCTCTTTGCCATCCAGGTAATCGGTCGATGATTCCATCTGACCGCTGTCGTACCAGGTGACGGCGGGGCCTTCGAGTTTCGCGTCCTTGTAGACCTTATGCTCCTTGAGCTGGCCGTTGTCGTACCACGCCTTGAAGTCGCCCTGCTCGCGGTGCTGTTCATCCCATTGCCACTGAAGCGTCTGCACGCCCTGTTCGTTCCAGAGGGCATAACTGCGCTGGGTGCCGTGTTCGTCGTTGAACTGTTTCTGTTTTACCTTGCCGTTGGGGTGGTACTGGATTTGCCACCCCACGGGCTGGTTGTCCACGTAATCGACGGTGCTTTCCAGTGTGCCGTCAGGGTAATAGGACGGGCTGGGGCCGACTTTTTTGCCGGCAACGAACTGTCCGCTGTCTTTGATCTTGCCATCCGGGTAATAGCTGGTGATCGGGCCGTCCGGCAGATTCGCCCGGTAGGTGATGCGCCCGACCCGCTTGCCGTTCTCGTCGTACTCCAGGTATTCGCCGTCGACGCGTTTGCCCTGGCGCCAGTTGTAGGACTCGGCGACTTTGCCATTGTCGTGGTAGGTGCTCTGCCAGCCCTCAAGGAGGCCATCCCGATAGTTCGAGCGTTTAACCACGACACCGCTCTCGGAGTAGGTCAGCGCCTCTCCCTGGCGTTTGCCATTGAGGTCATAGCCAGCGCTGTGGCGGACCTGACCGTCCGGATAGTAGGTTTTCGAAGCGTGAACAGCCTTGCCCGAAACGAAGTCCTCGGCGCTGACGAAATAGTCCCGGCGCAGGGTGCCTGATTCGACATAGAAGATTTTCGCGTTCCAGGCTTTTTGCCGCTTGTCGTAGCTCATCGGCATCGACAGGAAGTACGAGGCCTGGCCTTGGCCCGTCGGCGCATAGCGCTCGTCGAGGTAGAGCTTGCCGTCGACCAGGGATGCGGTCAGCTCGCCGCATTCCTGGGCGGTGCAGGGCCGGACCTTTTCGAAAAAGGCTCGTTTTCCGTCACAGTCCGAGAGGGTCAGCAGGAGTGGGGTCTGGTCATCGATCAGTTGCTGGATTTCTTCCAGGACCTGGCCGAACGACTCAGCGGGGATGCCTGAGGATTCAGGGGTGAGGTAAACCTCGTTGCTGCCGCAACGATGGGCGCTGGAAAGCTCCAGCAGTACCGCGCGTCGCAACTCGGGTTGTTGCTGCGAGTCCTTGGCAATGTAGCTGGCGCCGCTATCCATGCCGACGATGATCGCTGGATGGTCGGGGCGAGGTGTGGCGTTGAGTGCGAGAGGGAGGGCGAGTGTGAGCACCGCTGCGCTCAACAACTTCCGGTGTATGAACGGCATCCTGCAGTTTCCATATGATTGTCCGGGGGGGCGGATCATATAGCCTGGGTGCCATTAAGCAAAAACATCCGGGCACAAAAAAGCCCCGCTTTGAGGGCGGGGCTTTTTTACTGTTTCAGTACAAGTTAGATAACTTGAACTTCTTCAGCTTGCATGCCTTTCTGACCGCGGGTAGCGATGAAAGAAACCTGTTGGCCTTCTTTCAGGCTTTTGAAGCCGTCGGATTGGATAGCTTTGAAGTGTACGAACAGGTCGTCACCGGATTGTGGAGTGATGAAGCCGAAGCCTTTTTCATCGTTGAACCACTTAACGGTACCGGTTTGGCGATTAGACATGGTGTATCTCCTTGGACAAAGTTAACTGCGACTCAGGAAAAGCCCTGGCCGAGACTGAGTGCAAAGAGCAGGAAAAATTCTTGGAGATGGTTGGATCGAAATTCAACATCGTGTAGAGATTCTCAGTGACACAAGCAGCACAGTGGCGCCACCTTAACCCTTTTTCCGGAACCTGCCAATGTTCTTTGCCAAGGATTCGCGCTTTTAGTGACTGGCGGTGCCGTACATATCTTCCAGCCCGCAAGTATTGCGGCTTTCAGCGAGAAAAGCGGCCCAGACTTTGAACCCGCAGGCGCACCCCGGTAAGATGCCGGACAGAATTTTTCCACCTCGCTATTTCAGGACACCCGCCATGAGCATCAAATCGGACAAGTGGATTCGCCGCATGGCGCAAGAGCACGGCATGATCGAGCCTTTCGTGGAGCGCCAGATGCGCGGCGAAGGCTCGGAGCGGCTGATTTCCTTCGGTGTGTCGAGCTACGGCTACGATGTGCGTTGCGCCGATGAGTTCAAGGTGTTCACCAATATCAATTCGGCCACCGTCGATCCGAAAAACTTCGACGCCGGCAGTTTCGTCGATATCAAGAGCGACGTGTGCATCATTCCGCCGAACTCCTTCGCCCTGGCCCGCACCGTCGAGTACTTCCGTATTCCGCGCAACGTGCTGACCATCTGCCTCGGTAAAAGCACCTACGCCCGTTGCGGCATCATCGTCAACGTCACCCCCCTCGAGCCTGAGTGGGAAGGTCACGTGACCCTGGAATTCTCCAACACCACCACCTTGCCGGCGAAGATCTACGCCAACGAAGGCGTGGCGCAGATGCTGTTCCTGGAGTCCGACGAAGAGTGCGAGGTGTCCTACAAGGACCGTGGCGGCAAATACCAGGGCCAGCGTGGCGTGACCCTGCCGCGTACCTGAGTCGTTCATCTGACAAATAGCGGGAATTCCTCAGCGGGCAGATACTCTAACCAGAGACTGCCCCGGTTTGCGCACAGCGGACCGTGCTTAGCTCAGGAGTGCCCCATGAAGATCGATCCGCTTATAAGCGCCACACTTGCCAGACTTGAGCCCAATCAGGTCGGCGTCCTGGCCTGGTCATTGCTGGCGCACCCCAGCGCGGCAGGCGGCATTCCCGGTCAACCCGACCCGGACACCCCGCAACCCGCCGAGCCGACCGAACCTGGCGAACCGACCTTGCCGGACGAACCGCCTCCCGCTCCTGTCGCCTGACTGACGCCAACTCATAAAAAAGGCCAGCCCGCCGGACTCCACCGGCGGGCTGGCCTTTGTCCATAGCGGCGCCTGGCTTACTTCAGGTTACCGCTGAGGAACTGCTGCAAGCGCTCGCTCTTCGGGTTGCCCAGCACCTCTTCCGGCGCGCCTTCCTCTTCCACCAGGCCCTTGTGCAGGAACAGCACCTGGCTCGACACCTTGCGGGCGAAGCTCATTTCATGGGTGACCATGATCATGGTCCGGCCTTCCTCGGCCAGGCCCTGGATCACCTTGAGCACTTCGCCCACCAGCTCCGGGTCGAGGGCCGAGGTGGGTTCGTCGAACAGCATCACTTCCGGCTCCATCGCCAGAGCCCGGGCAATTGCTACCCGCTGTTGCTGGCCACCGGAGAGAAAGGCCGGGTACTGGTCGGCCACCCGGGGGAGCAGGCCGACCTTGTCCAGGTAGCGCCGGGCGCGGTCTTCGGCGCCCTTCTTGCTGATCCCCAGCACCCGGCGCGGCGCCATGGTGATGTTCTCCAGTACCGTCATGTGGCTCCACAGGTTGAAATGCTGGAACACCATGGCCAGACGGGTGCGAATCCGTTGCAGCTCGTCGGCGTCGGCCACGTGCATGCCATGGCGGTCCTTGACCATGCGGATTGGCTGGCCGTCCAGGCTCATGGCGCCGTCGTCCGGGGTTTCCAGGAAGTTGATGCAGCGCAGAAAGGTACTTTTGCCCGAGCCGCTGGCGCCGATCAGGCTGATGACGTCGCCGGTCTTCGCCTTGAGCGAAACACCTTTGAGCACTTCATTGTCGCCGTAGCATTTATGCAGGCCTTCAATGGTCAGTTTGTACATGGGGCATGCATCCTCAAGGCGAAAGTAGGTAGCCGCTGCGATAGGCTTCGCGGCCGGCGACATGGGCGATCACCATGCCGGCGGTGGCCATGCGGCGCAGCGAGCGGGCGTAGAGCAGGCCGGCGCAGCTGCAATAAATGGGGGTGACGCGATCGTTGATCGGGTCGATGACTTCGGCCACCTGTTGCCCGGCTTCCAGGTACTCCCCGGGCAGGGCGGTGAACACCAGCAGGCCGCCCACGGGCGTGGCCACAGGTTCCACGCCGGCCAGCGGGGTGGCCGGGTAGGGCAACTCGGGCATGGGCGGAGCCTCGCCGGCGATAGCGCCGAAATGGCTCAGATAATCCAGTATGGCTTGGCAATCCCGGCTGGCCAGGTCGTGGTTGACGTCGCCCTGACCGCGCAGCTCGACGGTGACCGAGAAGCTGCCGTGGGGAATGGCGAAGCGCTCGCCGAAACGCTGCTGCAATTGCCACCAGAGCAGGGTGAAGCACTCGTCGAACGACTGGCCGCCGGAATCGGTGGCCAGCAGGCAAGCTTGCGAGCCGATATAGCGGGCCAGCGGTTCGACCTGCGGCCAGGCCTCGGGCGTGGTGTACAGATGGGCAACAGCTTCGAAATCGCAATGCAGGTCCAGCACCATGTCCGCGTCGCAGGCCAGGCGCTGCAGGGCCAGGCGCTGAGACTGCAACTGGGTGCCGGCGGTCTGCCGCGCCAGGGCGTTGCGCAGGCTGGCGCGGATGATTTCACGGTTATGCCGCGGATCGTCGCCCAGTTGGCCTTCGATGTCGTTGCCGACCTCTTCGCCGAGGTCGAGGAACCAGCGATTGAAGTTCTGCCCGCTTTCCAGCTCGTAGCGGCCCAGCGGCACGTCCATCAGCACCTGTTCCAGGCCGGCCGGGTTGGCCACCGGCACCAGGACGATTTCGCTGCGCAGGCGGCCCTGGGTCTCCAGTTCCGCCAGGCGTGCCTTGAGGTGCCAGGCCACGAGCATGCCCGGCAGTTCATCGGCGTGCAGCGACGACTGGATGTAGACCTTGCCTTCGGCCCGCTCGGGGCCGAAGTGAAAGCTGTGGATCTGGCGCGAGGTCCCCGGCAGCGGGGCGAGCAGATCATGAGTCTGTTGGCGCATGGATGATGATTTGCCTTGTTCTAGTGAGTCGGCCCGAGGAAGGCCAGCCAGCGGCGTTCGGCGAGGCGGAACAGGCCGACCAGGGCGAAGGTCACGGTGAGGTAGATCAGCGCGGCGATGCCGAAGGACTCGAAGGTCATGAAGGTCGCCGAGTTGGCGTCGCGGGCGACTTTCAGCACATCCGGGATGGTCGCGGTGAAGGCCACGGTGGTCGAATGCAGCATCAGGATCACTTCGTTGCTGTAGTAGGGCAGCGAGCGGCGCAGGGCCGACGGCATGATCACGTAGGCGTACAGCTTCCAGCCGCTGAGGCCGTAGGCCTTGGCCGCCTCGACCTCGCCGTGGGCCATGCTGCGGATCGCCCCGGCGAAAATCTCCGTGGTGTAGGCGCAGGTGTTCAGGGCGAAGGCGAGGATGGTGCAGTTCATCGCGTCGCGAAAGAACGCGTCGAGCACGGGCTGGGCGCGGATCGCGGCGATGCTGTAGATCCCGGTGTAGCAGATCAGCAGCTGGATATAGAGCGGCGTGCCGCGAAACAGATAGGTGTAGAACTGCACCGGCCAGCGTAGGTAGAGCTTGGGCGAGACCCGGGCGATGGACAGCGGGATCGACACCAGGAAACCGATGAAGATCGAGGCGCTGAGCAGCCACATGGTCATGGCCAGGCCGGTGACGTTGTAGCCGTCGCTGTAGAGGAAAGGTCTCCAGTATTCCTGCAGGAGCTCGATCATCGCACCGCCTCCCGCGAGCCCGCGGCATAACGGCGTTCGAGCCAGCGCAGGACAATATTGGAAGCGCTGGTGATGACCAGGTAGATCAACGCCGCCAGCACCAGGAAGTAGAACAGCTGATAGGTACTCTTGCCGGCATCCTGGGCCGCTTTGACCAGGTCGGCCAGGCCGATGATCGACACCAGCGCGGTGGCCTTGAGCATCACCATCCAGTTATTGCCGATACCCGGCAGGGCAAAACGCATCATCTGCGGAAACACCACGAAGCGAAAACGCTGGCCGCGCTTGAGGCCGTAGGCGGTGGCGGCTTCTATCTGCCCGCGCGGCACGGCGAGGATGGCGCCACGGAAGGTTTCGGTGAAGTACGCCCCATAAATGAAGCCCAGGGTGATGACCCCGGCGCTGAATGGGTCGATCTCGATGTATTCCCATTCCATGAAGTTGGTGAAGGTGGTCAGCCAGGTTTGCAGGCTGTAGAAAATCAGCAGCATCAGCACCAGGTCCGGTACGCCGCGGATCAGCGTGGTGTAGAGCTGGGCGGGCAGGCGCAGCAGGCCCAGCCGCGAGAGTTTGGCGCTGGCGCCGAGCAGGCCGAGCAGGACACTGAGTAACAGCGACAATACCGAGAGTTTGATGGTCATCCAGGTGCCTTCCAGCAACAACGGACCGAACCCCTTGAGGCTGAAGGCAGAAAGCCCAAGGGTTTGCAGAAGTTCTTCGAACATAAATCAGAGACCTGTGGCGATAAAAAAGGCGCCCATCGAGGATGGGCGCCAGGACCTTATTTACCGCTGTAGAGATTCAGATCGCCAAAGTGCTTTTTCTGAATGGTGGCGTAGGTGCCATCGTCGTGTAACGCTTTGATACCTTTATCCAGAAGCGCCTTGAGCTCTTTGTTACCTTTGGAGATACCGATAGCTGTCTTGGCCGGCAGCAGCGGGCTGTCCACTGGCTTGCTCACCTCGTAGTCGGCGCCTTGTGGCGACTTCAGGAAGCCCAGCTCGGCTTGCAGCATGTCCTGGATCGACGCATCGAGGCGCCCGGAAATCAGGTCGGCATACACCTGGTCCTGGTTCTGGTAGGCCTGGGTTTTCACCCCGGCCTTGTCCAGCACGGCCTTGGCGTAGGCTTCCTGGATGGTGCCCTGCTCGTAGCCGACAGTCTTGCCCTTGAGCGAGGCGGTGTCTTCGGTCAGGCCGGAACCTTTCTTGAACACGAAGGAAGTCGGGCCGGAGAACAGTTCGTTGGAGAAGTCGATGACTTTCTCGCGGGCCGGGGTGACGGTCATGGATGAGATCACGCCGTCGAATTTATTGGCTTTGAGGCCCGGGATCATGCCGTCGAAGTCGCTTTCGACCCATTTGCACTTGACCTTCAGTTCGGCACAGATGGCATTGCCCAGATCGATGTCGAAGCCGACCAGGCTGCCATCGGCGGCCTTGGATTCAAAAGGTGCGTAGGACGGGTCAACGCCGAAGCGCAGTTCCTTGTATTCCTTGGCCAGCGCGGAGCCGGCGGCCATGCAGAGAGCCAGTGCAGAAAGGGTCAGCAATGCTTTTTTCATTATTCAATCCCTAAAAACCAATATGAGCGCTTGTGGCGCATTAGTACTGTTACTGCAAAGCGTCAGACTTAATGAAAGTAGCAATTTCCGAACCAGAGTCCCGAACAACTGTTTTAAAAGGTGGTGCGAGAGCCTGCCGTGGGTCGGCTGCGCCCCAAAAAAGAGCGTGTGGGAAGCCTTGCATCAATAGGGCGCGTGGGAGATTTCGAGTAGGAAAGGGCGCGGCTGCCGAGAGCGTGGCAGGGCGGATCGGTGAGGGGATTGAAGTGTTACAGGGCGCAAGCCCGCCCCTTGTGCAGAGGGGCGGGCTGGCCAGTGTTACTTGCCTGGCGCCAGGGTCAGGCGGGTCTTGCCGTAGAGGCGGTCGAAGTTCTGCGGTTGCAGCGGCAAGCTCAGGTACTGGCCCTTGAGCCAGGCGTCGATGCCGTTCAGGTAGTTCGGGCTGGCCGGGTTGCCGGACTGGCCGCTGCTGTTGATGACGCTCAGCGGTTCGCTCTGGCTGAAATCGACGATCAGCCGTAGCGCCGGAGCCTGGGTCACATTGAAGTCCTGGCCCCAGCGGTAAGGTGAACTGTTCAGGGTGCTGTGATCGCCACCAGCCTGCAATGGCCCGCGAATCACCTGGCCACTGGCGTTCTTCCAGTTGTAGCTGTGCAGCTTGCCCCACTGCCAGGCCCGGCGATCGCCACCCAACTGGCTTTCACCGGCGCTGATGGCGGCGGCCAGGCTGCGGGCGAGGATCGCCGGCTTGTCTTCTTTCTGCGGGGTGCGGCTGTCATCCCAGAACGGGCTGTCTTCCTGGCCCAGCAGGTGGTCGGCCTGGGCCGAGTAGGACAGCGCGCCGTTGGCCACCAGGGCTTTCCAGGCCGGGCTGGACTCCGGGCCCAGTTTGTCGAGGAAGATCTGCCGGGCGCTTTCCTGCAGGAACAGCTCATAGATCGCCGCATCGGCCGACACCGGGCTGAGTTTGCCGTCGAACGCCATCAGGCGGCTGTAGGCCTCGCGGGCCTTGCTGCGGTCTGCTTCGGGCAGGGCGTCGATGGCTTTCTTCAGGGGCTGCGCCATGCCGGGGGCTTCGAACATCTTCTTCAGCTTGGCGGCGAAGGTAGTGGTCTGGTCGTACTGCATGGCGATCATGCTGCGCCCGTCGTGCTTGCCGCTGCCGGCCAGATCGGCCAGGCGCTCGCCACGCTCGGGGTAGTACCAGGAGTTGGACAGCTGCATGCCGTAGCCGTGGGGAATGATCCGCTGGTTGGCGGTGCCCAGCCAGCCTTGTGCCGGGTCCTGGTCATAGGGGTGGAGCATCGGGTCGGCATAACCGTCCCAGTCGTAACGGCCTTCCCAGCCCGGCGATGGCAGCAGGCCTTCGCCTTCACGGCGGTTGGGGAAGCGGCCGGTGACCTGCCAGCCGATATGGCTGGCATCGGCAAACAGCATATTCAGGCCGATGGCGCGGATCTCGCGGCTGGCGTCGGAGGCCCGTTCCACGTTTTGCGCCCGCGTCAGGTCGAAGAACGCATCCAGGCTCTTGTCGTCCGCAAGGTTCGGCTGTTGCAGGGCCAGGCCGTAGCCGGCGCTCAGGTTGCTGGCGCTGTTGAGCAGGGCGCCGTGACGGGTTTCATAGACCGCCTCGCGAATCGGCCGCTGGCCTTTGACGAAGTAGGTTTCGTTGCGCACCACGGCCGGCAGCCATTTGCCGTTGGCTTCGTAATACAGCGCATTGCCCTGGCGCTTGAGTTTCTCCAGGAACAGGTCCTGGTTGTCGCCGGCGACCGAGGTCATGCTCCAGGCCACCTGGCCGTTGAAGCCCTGGACGATCATCGGCAGGCCGGCGATCGAAGCGCCCGCGGCCTGGTATTTGGGCGCGCGGATCTGCACAAGGTTCCACGCCGGCGAATGGCTGTCGGCGGCCAGCAGGCTTCTGCCGCTGCGGCTGCGCTGTGGCGCGATGGCCCAGTTGCTGGCGCCGGCCACGCTCAGCGGGTTGAGTTCGCCGAGCTTGCCGGCGGCGCTGCTGATTTCGCTCAGGCCCGGAACATTCAGGTTGAGACCCTTGAGTTTGTCGCTCTCGGCCAGCGGCAGCGCTTCGTCCGGGTAGCTTGGGGTCAGCCAGGCGAGCTTGTCGGCGCCGACTTTCTGCGCCAGCACCAGGGCGTTGATTTCTTCCGGCAGGTTGGCCGACTGGCTGAAGTTCAACAGGCAGAAAATCAGCGCCGAATCTTCCGGCTTCCAGTATTCGGGCTTGTAGCCGGTGGCGGCCAGGTCCGGCGGCAGCTTGTCGCGGTAGCGGAACAGGTAGGCGTTGACCCCGCGGGCGTAAACCTCGAAGAAACGCTTGATCCGCGGGGACGAGGCCTTGTACAGCTCGCCGGCACTGTTCTTCAGGTTGACCGCGCGCATGTAGCGGTCGACGTCCAGCGCATCGGCGCCGGACATCTCGGCCAGCCGGCCCTGGGCCAGCAGGCGCAGGGTCACCATCTGGTTGATCCGGTCGCTGGCGTGCACGTAACCCAGGGCGAACAACGCATCGTGAAAGGTGTTGCTTTCGATCAGCGGCATGCCCATGGCATTGCGCCGCACCGAAACGTTCTGGGCCAGGCCCTTGAGCGGTTGCACGCCGGAGGTCGGCGGCAGGCTGTCCTGGGTGTTCCATGACTGGCAACCGGCCAGGCTGAGAACGCCGGCCACTGCCGCGGCAACGCCGAACCGGGGAAGAAAATGTGAGAAGGCTGGCGAGGCCATGGCAAAGCTCCTGCGGGGGGTAGCGTCGATAAAGGCGCTACGTTAGTGAGCAGGCGAGTGCCGCGCAAGCGGGGGCCGAGAGTATTTCTGCGTTGCCGGATAAATAGCCCGCGCCGCCCGCCCGGTGGCTGCTCGAAACGGAGCAGTCACCGCAGCTGACGGGCCGGCTATGGACTATCGGACCTCAGGATTTGGGTGGGTTGATCCGGGCGGCGATGGCGTAGGCGCGCGCGGTCGCCGGGCGATCGAGGATACGGTTGAACCAGCGGTGCAGGTTGGGGAAGTCTTCAAGGTTCTGGCTTTGCCACTTGTGGGAAACGACCCATGGATAGATCGCCATGTCGGCAATGCTGTATTCGCTGCCAGCGACGAAATCCCGGTCGGCCAGGCGTCGGTCCAGCACCCCGTACAATCGCGCGGTTTCATCGACGTAGCGTTTGATCGCGTAGGGGATTTTCTCCGGGGCGAACTGGCTGAAATGGTGGTTCTGCCCGGCCATCGGCCCCAGGCCGCCCATCTGCCAGAACAGCCACTGCAGGGCTTCCTGGCGGCCACGCAGGTCCTTGGGCAGGAACTGCCCGGTCTTTTCCGCGAGGTACAGCAGAATCGCCCCGGACTCGAACAGCGACAGCGGCGCGCCGCCGTCGGCCGGCTGATGGTCGACGATGGCGGGGATCCGGTTGTTCGGCGCGATCTTCAGGAACTCGGGCTTGAACTGCTCGCCCTGGCCAATGTTGACCGGGTGCACGCTGTAGGGCAGGCCGGTTTCCTCGAGGAACAGGGAAATCTTGTGGCCGTTGGGGGTGGTCCAGTAATACAGATCGATCATGGAACTCTCCAGGTAAACGAAGGACATTCTGCTACGGACAGCAAACAGCGGTATTCGGTGGTCCGGTCTACGTTCGACGGCTTGCCTGTCGGGAGAGGTGATGTTGAAGTGCGTGGAATTCAATGACCCAACGTGAGAAAAGTCAGCATGGAGCTTCAGACCAATGCGGCGCTGATCCTGATCGATCAGCAACAGGGCATCCTGCATCCCCGGCTCGGGCGGCGTAACAACCCCGAGGCCGAGGAACGCATCGCCGAGTTGCTGGCTTACTGGCGCCAGACGGCGCGGCCGTTGATCCATGTGCAGCACCTGTCCCGCAGCGAGCAGTCGGTGTTCTGGCCGGGACAGTCGGGAGTGGAGTTTCAGCAGCGGTTCATGCCGCTGGGCGCTGAGGCGGTGATCCAGAAGCAAGTGCCGGATGCCTTCTGCGCCACGACCCTGGAGGCCGATTTACGCAAGGCCGGGATCGGCCAGCTGGTGATCGTCGGCGTGGCGACCCACAACTCGGTGGAGTCGACAGCGCGGACCGCCGGCAACCTGGGGTTCGATACCTGGGTGGTGGAAGACGCCTGCTACACCTTCGACAAGGCCGACTTTTTCGGCCAGGCCCACAGCGCCGAGAAGGTGCATGCCATGTCGCTGGGCAATCTGCATGGCGAGTACGCGACGGTGACCACGACCCAGCAGATCCTTCATTCGCCCT
>NZ_JACNDE010000045.1:0-48510 GCF_017351415.1 Pseudomonas sp. FW305-25
CGTAATCCGGAGAAGTTGGGGTTGTTGGGGAGTGGTTCGTTGGCGTGATGTTTGTATCGCGCCGCCCTGAGTGCTGCGGATTGGCAAACCTGGATCACTACTGCCGATCAGCTAGGCGAAGGTAATCCCTTGTAGGAGCCTCGGCCGATCTCTGCCAAAGCGACCAAGTAGGCGATCAAGTAAGCGACCAAGTAGCCCGCTGCACAAGGGGCGAGGTGGCTGGCCAACAATGAGATGACCCAACCTGAAACCACTAGCAAACGGGCGATGTAAAAATACCGCTCACTCGCAATTGGTTTGGTAGCGTGCCTTCACCTCAGCCACGCTCAGCCACTTACGTCGCGAATGCACCACGCGATGACAATTAGCACATAGCAACGCCAGGTCAGTGAGCTTGGTTTTGTCGCCGGGCTGGAGCGTGTGCAGTGGCTTAGTGTGGTGAATATCGATGATGCCCTCGATGTCCGCACCATAGGTTTTGCTGAAGTTGAAGCCGCAGGCTTCGCACTTGAGTTCACCGTGTTTCTTGAGGGCTTCGTCCTTTTTGTGTTTGACGAGCTTTTTGTCCCTTTCCCGTACCCGATGCACTCGGGTAAGCACCTTGCCTTCCTCTGCCTCGAAGAAGCCCGGTTCTTCCTCTTCATTTAAATTTATGGCTGTAGTCGTGTCGGACTCGACGTTGGCGTTGATGGCGGCCACGACTTCGGCGAGTCGTTTGGGGTTGTTAGCGAACTCCAGCCATACCAACTCTTCATCCTTGTTGCCTTTCGCAAGGCCAGTCCGACCGGAGTGGGTGTAGCTCGGGTCCCAGCGCCGAAAATTGTTGAGCTTCATGTAAACACCATTGGCGTTGCGAAAGCTCTGGTTCTTACTCACGCCAGTGGCGTTGCCAATGAGGTTGAGGCTCTGTGATAAGGCTTGGACCTCCGGGTGGTTCTTCCCGGGCAAACCATCGCGATGGCGCAGGTAGAGGTCCAGGGCCAGGACAAGTTCGTCACGACTCCAAGGGGGATTGGATTGATTACTGGTGGGTGAGGAGGGCATCGGGCTATCCGTAGGTTTCCCGTTTCTTTGTGGGAAGAAACGCAATATTCAGTAAGAATATTCTCGTCTGATAGCGTTTGGGAATCATGCGGTGTGCGAATGATGTTCGCTGGAGGGGGACGCCCTGATAGGTGCTTCCCGAACACAGCCGCTTCCTTGAGTGCTGTGCTCGGATTAGTACCATCGATTAATTGTTGCTTTGCTCAGCTAGCCGACTTGCAAAATATTGCGCAGTCTCTGGATCGGTACAGTTCAGGTAGCAACCTTTCATGCTACGTGCCATCAAGGGCTTTGGAGTCTTTCTTGCCACGCCTACGATAGTCGATAGGGCAAGTTCGGTAGGTAATGGTATGTTCTCCAGCACTAATGTTTTTAATAAGTTACACCTGTTTTTACGCAAATCGCCAAGCGTGCTAGAACACCTCAAACCATTGTGACCGACCATTCTGAAGATTTGGAAATGGACGGTGATATTGAATTTTAAAAATTCGTTGTGTCTAGATGACGAGAAAGAAGGTAATAGTGACTTAGATGGACAAATGGACACCTGAAACCCCATAAACACTGGCCTTCAGCGGTGTATCTCAATGTCCGTTTTTTTACCCCGAATGGACTTCATGCAGTCTCCAGACCAGCGCCGCCGTTCGTGCAATCCAAGCTATGCGATCCCGGAGGCCTGACATACTGGCTCCTTGCCGGTCTTTCCGGATATGCTCCGACCACAGCATCACGCCCAATCTGACGTTTACGGGGGATGGGGTCGGCCTCCGTAAGGCTGCAGTTGATGCGTCATTGTCGCCTAGGTACCTGCCGAGGCAAGTGGTTCCTCTTGCCGCGCAGGAGGGTGCTGCTTATATGGAGATCGCATGAGTTTTTTTTCGGACGAAGAGATAGATTCACTCAAGATCACTCGGATGATCCTGCACGTGGTGGGTACCAAGAACTTCGAGGCACTGCCGGAGCGGGCCTTGGAGGAGGAAGCATTCTTTATCGGTAAAATTGTGGACATGGCTACTGCGCCGGTCTTCATGTTCAAGGCTGCCTCTACGACCCGGAATGAAATTGAATCCATTGCCGCCGGGGACACTTCGTTCGTCGATGGTGCACAAAGTCTCGCAGCCAGCTTCAACCGGCAACACGTGGGCGGTAGCGCTGATGGGGTTCTGTTGATGTTCGAATTGGCTGTCAACGACCCCGATGTGAAGATCTATAGCTTGATCAAATACGACTACAAGCTGGCCCTGGAACAGAACGACGGCGCTCCTGGGAAAAAGCTGCGTCGTATCGTGAATGCCCTGGTTGACGAAAAGAAGGCCATTCAGAAAACGGCCCTCATCCGAGTGATCAATGGTGTTGCTGACCAGAATATTTCGGCCACTGACCGTACCAAGCAGGGTGTAGATCTTGCAGACTATTTCGCCGACTTCTTGTCGGTGAGCAGGACGGTCTCGGACACGGAACTGAGCGAAATCACTCGCAAAGTGCTCAAGGCCGCGCTCCAGACCTGCATAGAACATCTGCCTGGTCAGGATGTGGCAAAGGCCCTGAAGAAAGCCCAGGCCAACCTCGGCACCCGCAGACGGATCGATGAAGAGGCGATCGTCGAAGCTGTAATGCTCGCTGCTGGTCACCCTGAAGATGAAAAAGTAGCCAATCGCTTAGAGCGTGAGACGCGCAGCCGGGTCAGAAAGAGCAAATTGCACGAGCTCAGCTTCAAGCCTGATCGCCGGATCCTCCGCCAGCCCTACATGCGCAAGATCGTCACGACCGAAGGCGTCACCATCCTGTTCCCTGACAGGACGGAGAACCCCAATGTGAAGGTGGTAGATCTGAAAGGGGACAAGAAGCAGATCATCGTGGATACAGATAGGGTCACGGAGGACAGCGTTGTCACACCAAAGCCTGGCCAGCCTTCTTAACGACCTTGCACGCAAGCGTCAGGCGCTGATCACTGAGGGAAATACCACTCTCATTGTGTCTGACCTACAAGCTGATGCAGCTCGGTCAATCGCTCAGGCCGCCTATGCTGCTGCCTGGTCGATCACGATGTTTGACAGCGCAGGTGGCGAAACCGAGGTCGAAGAGGGTGACGAGGCTTTCGGACCGTTTCGCGCTGAGCTCGTGAAGCCACTCCCGGAGGGGCATGACCAGACTGATGCGTTGTATGTGGCTACAGAGGCGGGCTTTAAGGCCTTCCTCGACACCGGCCATGCTGCGCCACGCTGGTATGTGCTAGGTCTGATCAAACCCTTCAATACTCGGGCAAGGGTGTATACCGATTGGGGTCAAGAAGAGCCCTACATCGAGTCGCAGGCGACGAAATCACCCCGACTTTTAGTGAAAGAGGCAGCTAACGTCCGGACTGTGCCCGAAGACGTTCGCTATTGGTTGCTCGCAGAGGGCCATGGCCTCGATGAGGCTGACCCTTTGCACATGGCTTGGGCAACGCAGACCTTTGACGTGTTGAGTCGTTGTTTTGCGAACGAAATTGACCCTACCGGAAGCAAGCTCAGTTTCAAAGGGCCACCCAAGCTCAATCTGACGCTTACGGAAGTGGTCGATGGTGGCGGCCAGCTAGCGATGAAGGACTTCGAGGTCGTTCAGGACGCCGCAGCTTGGGTGTTCGACAACGCACGGGAAGCCGAGGTAAAGCATATTCTGCTGTCCGCTGAAATTGCTCGATCAGGTAGAGCGGATGGAGAGGCACTGCAGTACTTCAAGGAGAATCTTGCCGCAGCATTGGATTGCGCGAAGATCGCCTATCAAATGGCGGTCTCGGAGATTACCAAGGACACTCTCAAATCTTTAGGAGATCTTCGTAAGGCCGTCACTGAGGAAACCTCGAAGGCGACAGATGCTACTCGCCAAGCGATCGCGGCAATCTCGACTGCACTGACTGTGGGCTTGGGCTTGATCGTTGCGCGGCTCACTCTGCAGATCAACCCGTACCTCATTTCACTCGTGATGGCGGTTGCATTTGGCTACACGACACTGAACGTCATGTCCGGTCGTAAATTCATAAACATTCAGCGAAAGCTACGTCAGGACTGGCAATCGAAACTTTATCGCTTCCTCTCCGAAGCTGAATTCAAAAAAATGGTAGGTGATCCCATTGAGCAAGCCGAGGGCTTCTTCTATAGGGTCAGTTATCAAGGTCTGACAATGCTCGGTGCCACGGCGCTGGGGATTGCAATTTTCGCTTTCGTTCACACCACTCCGACTGCGGCTACACCACCAGTTCCTTGTGCACCTCCAGCTCAAGCCCCTGCAAGCCAGCAATCACCCACCAGCGAACCGACGCCACAGCCGAAGCCGGAACCAAAACAGAGAACATAGAAGTGCCGGGGGCTTGTCCCGGAAAAAATGGATGAGGTAGTCGGAGAGATCAAATCGGATGTTGTTCAGCATGGTACTTCCCTGTCTGATGCTATAGGCAAAGCCAGTATGTCGGAGTGCCGTCATTGATGGTGTGACAGTTACTTTTCGATGCTCATCCATCTTAAGATCAAAATCCGTACACCCTAAGGAGAGGTTCCAAGGACACGGCAGTGTTTTACATATCAGAAAGCCATCATGTGCTGGCAAACCAGCTACGCTTTAGCGTGATATTGAATCTCAGGGATTGTCCTCACGGTGAAGCGACTACTTCTTTTGAGTGGCCCGATGGCCAGCGGCAAGACCTCCGTTTCTGAATTTTTGAAAGAACGCTATGGGTTTGAGGCAATAAGCAGTGGTAGCTTTCTTCGCGAGCAACTGGTTGTCCGAAACGAGCCGATTGACCGCCTTCACCTTCAAGAACTCGGTGACGCGTTGGATAGGGCTACCGATTTTTCCTGGCTGATCGAGTCGGTAGCCAAGCCAACGATTGATGCTCGGCCACACACTCACAGTTGGTTATTGGATGCTGTGCGTAAGCCCCGTCAGGTAGAGCTTTTTAGACTCCATTTCGCAGATTCGGTCAGGCACGTGCACATAGTCGCCCCTGAGTCCGTACTTCAGTGCAGATACCTTGAGCGCGGTGCCGATCACCTTGCGCAGTACCAAGCCAGTGTTTCGCACCCCAACGAGCAGAGCGCGCGTTCGCTCGCAAGTCTTGCTGACAAGGTTGTGAACACTGAGGAACTCACTCTTTTCGGTATCGCAAATCAAATAGTGAAACTCTGGGAGAATTAGCGCATGGAAAGTCGGCAGATCGTAGTGATCAGTGGCAAGGCGTGTAGCGGAAAAAGTGGGTTAGCCCGCTTGCTCGAAAAGGAGTTTGGCTTCTCGGTGGTTCGCGATCGTCGCGTTTCCCAGGAGACCGAGTGGAGTCTCAGCATGCCTCAGTCAACGTTAATTGATCGGAGGCGAGAGTTGAAAGACGCCGAGCATGCACAGTGGATGTTGCTCGCAACAAAGGCGATTTGTGAGGATGGAGATGATGATCGACCGTTGGTCGTTGATCATCTGGACTCGCTAGATCAGGTACTACAGTTTCGCCAGACCTTCGGTGGAAACCTAGTACATGTCCATCTCTATGCAAGTGAGCCCACTCTTCGAGAGCGTTACGCAGCGCGTGTTGAGGGTAAAGCCTTTACTTTGTCTTACGATGAGGTCAATAAGCTCAAGGATCAGTCGGAAATCAGCGCGCTCAAGGCCGATGCGGATGTACGCATTTACACCGAGCGCTCCGATTCCAAGGACACGCTCGTACGAGTTGCCGCTCGTTTGCACCTGTACACGCCGCCCGAAATCAGATGTGTAGATGTGCTCATCGGTGGGCAGTATGGGAGTGAGGGGAAAGGCAATATCGTTTCCTACCTGGCTCGCGAGTACGACGTGATGGTTCGTGTTGGTGGGCCCAATGCTGGTCATACCGTGGCCAGTATTGCCGGCCCGTATACCTACCACCATTTGCCCTCTGGGTCGCGTGACGTGACCGCGAGGTTACTTCTTGGGCCAGGCATGACCATCCACCTACCTGGACTTCTGAAGGAAATCGAACAGTGCGCTATCGGTGAAGACCGGTTGTTCATCGATCCTCAAGCCATCATTATCGAGGACGAGGACATCGATACGGAGAAGAAAGGACACTTGGTTTCGACCATAGCCTCCACTGGAAGTGGAAGCGGGGCTGCGGCAGCGCGGCGTATTTTGAATAGAGGTAAAGGGATCAGGCTCGCACGGGATGTGGATGAGCTCCGTCCTTATGTAGGTGTCCCAGGAAACTATCACGGATGCACATCTGACCGCTTGGAGGAGGCCTATCGATGCGGTCACTCCATTCTACTGGAAGGTACCCAAGGCGGCGGCTTGAGCATTTTTCACGGTGATTACCCGCATGTTACCTCTAGAGATACGAACGTCGCGGGATGCTTAGCGGAGGCGGGTATATCACCCAGCAGGATCCGGAAAATCCTTATGGTTATTCGACCGATGCCTATCCGTGTTGGCGATCCGGATGGAGACGCAGGCCACACCTCCGGGACGCTCAAACATGCGACGACTTTTGATGAAATCGCAAATCTAGCGGGTCTCGATGCTCAGGCCTTGAACACAGCGGAGAAGACGTCAACTACTCATCGTCACCGGCGGGTCGGATGGTTCGAATGGGACCAATTCCGGAAAGCATGCGCGCTCAATACGCCCACCGACATAGTCCTTACCTTTGCGGATTACCTTAAGGCGACTAATCGCAACGCGAGGCGGTTCGAGCAACTTGATCCTGACACGATCAAATTTGTGGAGGAGCTTGAGAGAGTTTCGCAGGCGCCTGTATCGCTGATAAACACTAGGTTTACCCGAGAGCCAGATCCCAGCGATTTACGATCTTTGATTGACCGGCGCAACTGGACTGCCCGTTCAGGGAGGAGATGACAGATGGATCTAGAAATGCTGATTGAGCTTTACCCTCGGGTCTATCACATGGCAGAGCGCGGAGCCTGGGACAGTATTCGTACGCGCGGATTGATGAGCGCGACGGCAGTCCTTGACCATCTTGCAGTCGAAGGTGGTGAGCGCGCCCAATTCGAGAGCGAGCACCGCAGTCAGAAGATGAATGTAAGGGCGGGTGACCCTTCCGATATTGTGCTTCGTGATCAGAAACCCATGCCTGAGGGACGGTTGCTGCAGGCTCTCACGGATGGGACGACACCACGGCAATGGTATGAACTGATCAACAACAAAGTCTTCTTCTGGGCTCAAGAGAAAAGGCTGCATCGTCTGCTCGGCGCCCGCGATTACCGCAAGCTCGAACACGATGTTCTGACGTTGGACTCGGCGGCATTCATCCCGGCTTACGCGGAGGGTATTTGGCTATGCCACATGAATTCGGGCAATACTTGGCCCATGCCACATCGTCGCGGTAGGGATGTCTTTCGTAGAGTTCCAGATTACCCCGTGAAACGTTCAGGAAAACCGGTGAAAAATGTCGTGGAGTTGGTAGTCGATTATGCCGTCCCCAACATCGTTGACTTTGTAGTAGAAGTCCGGCGGATGAGGGGTAGTGAAGTCTTAAGTGTAATCACATAAAGGTTGGGGGGGGATGCAGCGACGCCGTTTAGCTTCCCGTATATTGCTGATCAGTGACTCCCAACGGCTACTGCTCTTCAACATTCGTTACGGCAGTGGTGCCTTGGCGGGAAGGTGCTATTGGGCCACCCCTGGCGGAAAGCTGCAAGACAATGAGTCTTTCGAGGCAGCGGCCATTCGTGAACTTTACGAGGAGGCTGGCGTCGAGATTCAGTCCGTCGGACAATGCGTTGCACATAGGGAGTTCCCTTGGCAGATGCCCGATGGTGAGCAAGTACTCGCAGTTGAAAACTACTACGTGGTTCGAGTGAGGGAAGAACGGTGTTCTAGGGTGCGATGGAGTGACCAAGAGCGCGAAGCTGTTTGTGACGTGAAGTGGTGGTCAGAAAGTGAATTAGCAGCTTGTCCAGACGAGATCTTTCCGCAGGATTTGCTGAACCTGTTTGTCCAAGCCCAATGAAGGCTTATCCCTCATATATGGCATTTGGGGGTAAGAGAACTCTTTCCTTACCCCTGACCGTATATTCAATCGTAGTGCCACATCAGACTTTTCTCCGGTTCAGGTAAATGACTCGCCCCCAACACTGCCGGCAATATCCCCGCCCGTATATCATTCCCACAGGCTGCTGATACAAACTCAATCCAAACTCAGGCATCACCGCCAACAGATAATTAAAATATTCCCCTGAATACGTTCGTAATCCTTAAGCAAACAGGCAAAAACACCCGCCCCAATTAAGGGCGATGGTGTCCGCGTATTTTGGAGCAGACGCGATAGCCCTTAAATGGGGCGTGTCTACAGAGTTTGGAACATGCCTATGGAAAGCCGTGGTGCCACCGGCTTTCTGCATTTTAGGTCACGCTCTAAAAGCCTGCGTTTCAATCACCACCAACACATCTCGTACATCTTGCAACAGCAATCTGGCGGTATTGACCACTGTGCCGATGTCCTTATCGCTAGAGTCATTTAAGGTCATGCAGGCCATAAGGTTTAGGTAGTTAAGGGTGGTGAGAAGGCGTTCGCTAGCGCACGCATGCAAATCCACCAACGGCGCATGGCTGTCAATAAACAGCACCGGTCCATCGCTGGCAATTGGCGTCAGGGGGATAAAGCGTTCGGATGAATCTTGAGTTTTCATGGTGTCGTCCTTTTCAAGAATGAAAAAGTTGCCACCTGATTGCTGCGAATCAATTGGGTGGCAGCTGTACGCGGGTTCGCAGACCGAGGAAAAGAAGAAACCCGGCAGACCCGAAGGTCTCCCACGTACAGCCGCCATGAAGCGAAACGCAGGCGGGAGTGTGCCTGAGTTGTCATTGGCGGTGTAGTTCGACTTTTCTGTTGGGCTGCGAAACCCCTGTCGCTGACCGAAAGCAGCAGACCTGAAAACTATAGGTCTGGGCTGCTTTAGGAACAACGGCAGGGCTGTAGGAAAGGTCTCGATTGTGGGTAGGGCGAGGCTGAGTCGTTGATCCTTGTCGCAAGCAGGATGGTTGCTAACACTCCGTAGCGGTTACCGCAGGTCCAGGCCGTGGCGCCATTCAGCTGTTGAGGTGTAGCTGGATAATCGGGGTGTGCCGGTTTGGGGGCGCTGCGCGCCCCATCGCAGCCTCGCGGGCTCGGCAGCGGCTACAGGGCGTAAGACTTTGCTATCCTGCGCGCCTTTTACCCATTGCAAGGAGCGCAGGCATGACCCAGTCCGTTGGTGGCGGGAGGCGAGTAGGGGCAGGGACGCGGGGTGGTGTGTCTCGCCTGGGGCATTTTCTATTTCGGTTGGCGCCGGCGCTGTTTGTGGGTTTGGCGCTGAGTGTGCCCACGGCCAGCGCCAACCCGGTCACCACTTATCGCGGCACGCTCGGCGATACGCCGGTGGAGCTGGCGCTGGTGTATGACTCGCAATATGGCGGCGGGATGTCCGGCTATTGGTTTAGAGGGGCCGAGCGCTTGCCGATGCCTTTGGAGCTCACGCCGTTTTGGCCGGACAGGGGGCTGTTGATCAATATCATGGATAACCCGACCTTGCCGGCGGCGGCTGTGTCGTTGCAGCCCTTTGCCGAGGGGGCCGAGGCGTTGCAGGGGGCCTTGGTCGATTTGCGCACGGGGGTGCAGCAGCCGTTGCGGTTGCAGCGGGTGATGCGTTTTGGCGGGAGTCAGCGCGAGGCCTTTGACGGTGAGTTGTTGCAGCCGGCGGCCGACCAGCAGTTCTATTTCAGTGTGCATGCCGTGCGCAATGCCGGGGAGGACAGGGGGCGGGTGGACAACATCCGGGTGCTGAGCCGGGCCACCGGCGAGGTGGTGCAGGAGGTGGGCGGGCAGTGGTGCATGGCTCCGACCGGGACCCGCACCCTGACCTTCGAGCATTTCGATGCCGATTCCACCCTCGATTTCCAGGTGCAGGGCTACAGCTTGAACGGCCCGTACGGCAGTGTGCTGTGCGCGCCGACCCAGTATTACCTGTACCACCCACAGACCCAGGCGTATCTGCGCCATCCGCAGCTGGAGCAGTTGGCCGCCGAGGGCACTGTGCGCTTTGCCGGCGGGCAGATGGAGTTCAGCAAGCAGGACTTTATCAACTTCAGTGCGGGCACCCAGCGTAGGGACTATTACCGCGTGATCAGCCCTGACCGGCTGGAATTCATTCAGTCTCTCGAGGGGCGTTTCTGATGCGGCGGGTTAATGTTTTTCGTGGGTTGGTGGCGGTGTTGCTGGTGTCGTGGCTAGTGCCGGCGCAAGCGGCCCACGGGGTGTACCAGGGCACCTTGGGCAAGCAGGCCATTGTGCTGACGCTAGGCAGCCAGAACGCGCTGTACCAGGGGACCTATGCCTACCAGCGCTATCGCACGCCGATCCGCCTCAAGCCGACCTTCAGCTTCAGCAACAAGGTGCTGGCCATGGACGAGCTGGACGAGCAGGGGTTGCCGGTGGCGCGTCTGCAGTTCAATGACTTGATGAATTACCGCCAGCAGGAGCAGGTGCGCGGCACTTGGACCAGTTATCGCACCGGCAAGACCTTGCCCATCAGCCTGAAGCTGGTGGCGCTGGTGGACTCGGACCGTTCGTGGCCGCAGCCGAACACCACGCTGTTGCAGAGCGCGTCGACCAAACGCTGGTATTTCCAGGTGCCGATGCAGGGTAATGATCAGCGGATAACGGCGATCGAGGTGGTGGACAAGGCCAGCGGCAAACCGCTGCAGACCCTGACGCTGGCGGCGCCGGGTTGTCTGTATCAAGGGGTGGATATGTTGCAGGTGCAGGCGGAGGGGCAGAGCCTGCGGCTCAGTTTGAGCGACTGCAAGTTGCCGGGGTTTCAGTGGAATGAGGGGAGTGGGCGGTTTGAGGCTTTGCCCTGAGGTGTTGTCGGTCGGCCTGGTGTCTATTCAGATAGATCGTATTTGCAGGTTTTGCGACTGCTGCGCCCGAGCGCGGATCGGTCGTCGCAGCCTCGCGGGCTCGGCAGCGGCTACGGGGTCGGTGTCAGTTCGCGTTGCATGATCAGGGTGCGTTCTTCGCCGTGGTGTTGCTCGCGCAGGGTGTGAAAGCCCAGGTTGGCGTAGAAGCCTTCGGCGGTGATCGAGGCGGGCACCGTCAGCTGGGTGAGGCCGGCGCCCAGGGCCTGGCGTTCGAGCTCGGCCATCAGTTGGCGGCCGATGCCCTGGCCTTGTCTATCCGGGGCGACGAAGACCGAGCGCACTACATGGCCGTCGAGGCTGGCGGTGCCGACGATTTCACCGGCGGCCTGGGCTACGAATACCTGGCGTTTGCTCAATAGCTGGCGCACGGCGTGCGGGCTGAAGTTTTCCTGCACCTGGGCGATTACCGCGGCGGGGTAATCCTGGGCGTTGCTGGTCTGCAGGGCGGCGATGATCAGGCGGCTGATGGCGTCGACGTCCTGCGCGTGGGCGGGGCGGATTTCACAGTCCATGTGGGGCGTCCTTTGAGGGGTAGGTCTGGACACTAGCCTTGGTGGGGATTGTTCGCTAGGGGGTGTTTACCAACTGCCATAGGGAATTCCGTATTTCTCTATGTAGCGCTTGGAGCTCTCGGGTAGCGGGTAATAGTGCCCATTTGATTTACCCAGGTGCGGCCCCAACGGTTCAATTTCAGCTTGTGCACGAGCTACCTTGACCGTGTTGCGGCATTCATCTCTGACCCAGACTTGCACGATGCCACCCGGAGTTAGACCTAAATAGACCGATGCCATATAGCGAGCGGTCTGATGCGGAGTTTCTGGGCAGCGTCGGTTAGTCGAGGTGGTCATTATTTTCCGGGCCTCTTCCGGGATATCCACCCATGCTCGATAGGTCTGTGGCTCTACGACCGATTGCCAGCGCACGAAAATGCGCTTGGGCAGGTCAGCGCCAACCACTGACTTACCGCTACCTCCAACTCCCTTCCCGCCCCATCCTCTGGCCCACTCTTTGTCGTAACCCATATCACCACCCGCAGCGGAGCCACCGCCAGTGCGAAGGAATAGCTTGCCGTTGATATCTTCAACAGTGCTGTCTTCGACCCAAACTTTCATATAGAACGGCTCGCTGAAGCCAAGTTGCCACCAAGGTGCCTTGGGGTCGTTTTTTCCAGATAGCGGATCACTGGTCCAGCAACCAGTCAACAGCAGTGCGCCGAGCAGGGCGATGAATACTCTCATTACCAAAGCGTCCAGTCAGGTACGTGAGGGGACGTGATTGTTGAGCAGCGCACTTCGATACCAGAAGGGCTCTGCCTACCAACTGCCATAGGGAATGCCGTATTTCTCGATATAGCGCTTGGAGTTCTCGGGTAGCGGGTAATAGTGCCCGTTTGATTTACCGAGGTGCGGTCCCAGCGGTTCAATTTCAGCTTGTGCACGAGCGACTTTGATCGGGTGATGACATTCATCTCTTACCCAAACCTGGACAATGCCGCCAGGAGCCAGCCCCAGATTGACCGAGGCCATATAGCTGGCGGTTTGCTGTGGCGTTTCCGGGCAACGACGGGCTGTGGTCTTGCGCATGATCTGTCGGGCCTCTTCCGGGATATCGATCCATACCCGATAGGTTTGCGGTTCAACCACCGATTGCCAGCGCACGAAAATGCGTTTGGGCAGGTCGGCACCGATCACCGATCTGCCATCACCACCAACCTCGCTCCAACCTCTGGCCCATTCCTTTTTATAACCAAGGTCGCCACCTGATGCAGTCCCTCGGCCGGTGCGGCGAAACAGTTTTCCGTTGATGTCTTCTACCGCGCTGTCTTCAACCCAGACTTCCATGTAGTAGGGTTCGGTAAAGCCAAGTTCCCACCAGGGGCTTTTGGGATCGTTTTTTGCGGAAAGCGGATCGCTGGCCAGGCAGCCAGTCAACAGCAGTGTGCCCAGCAGGGCGATGAATGCTCTCATTACCAAAGCGTCCAGTCAGGTACGTGAGGGTGTTGCACACGCACGGCATCTGCCGTGGGAGCGTTGATGTAGGCGACTTTAAGGCTACCGCCATCCTGTTTGCCAAGTGGGTGGTTCCAGTGGGCAGAGAGATGGATATAACGCAGCTTGAGCATGGTTTCCTCGGCTGGAGTCGTACTGTAGTCACCAGCGACAAACCTGTCACAAAGGGCCTGTAGCTCTTGCGGGATGGCGTAGTCCGGATCTTGTTCGTCGATGGCTTTGAAGCACACGCCATTCTCCTTGGCCAGTTCATACATGACACGCAGATATACTTTCGCCAGTTTGTTGCTCATTGGCCTCTTGAGCTGTACGCCGACATACACCCGCTTTTGCCGTAAGCCGAGGCGGTCCTGTGAGTCCAGCGGTAGCAACAGCGGTTCCGGCGTGACGATCTCTAGCCATTGTGCGGGCCAGCCCTCGGCCAGCCAGCGTTTTCTCGTCTGGACCGCCTCCCGATAAATCGAGGTGTGGATCACATCGGTAGTGATCGGCACCTCCAGCGCCTGCATCGGACTGACCAGTACACACTCCTGCATCTCCTCCAGATAACCTCCACCGATATCTGAATGCGCGCCGGGTAGGGTGATCTCCGCGTGGTCGGGTTTGACCCGGCTCAGGGCAAAGTTGGCGCGGTACTCGTCGCGGGCGACCAGTTGAACCACCGAGCGAAAGTAGCGACGGTCGAGGTGCAGCTTGATACCCGGAGCAATGGCGCTGCGCACGTTACCCAGATTACTCAGGCCGGCAACCGACGGCACCGTATCGAACAGGCCGATAAAACCCATATCAACATCGTGGCCGTACTGCCGGTTGAAACGGGGGCTGAAGGCATTGGAGTGGTCGTGCAGAATCAGTTCAAGCGGCCCGAGCCAGCGCACGACTTCATTGGCAAAGTGCCGAGCCGCTGCGGCGCCTCGACTAAAACCGAAAGTGTCAAAGGTCAGGGATAAGATTTCGCTGTCGGGGTTCTGTTCGAAGAAAAGACCAATACGTTGCTTGATCTCGATAAATGCCTTGTGCACACACCCTAAGACTCCCGTGCCGCCACGCCCCGTTCCCGAGGTGATCACGCTATCTTTTTCGCCAGCTTGCGTGCCGATACCCTCGATATAGATGGAGCGAAAGGCCCGTCTTTGTAGCCCCTCACTTTCAACTTTCTGTTTGGAAAAGTACAACTCACTCAACCGCTTAACATTGCTCACATCATTCCCATAACTACTCTCCGGATCCCTCATATACGGCTTGCAACTGCCATCGATATCCCTGGTTTCAATGGCATGCTGCGCGCCACAAAGCTGGCCCATGACCGAGTTGCTGGCGTTGTTACCGGTACCGTCAAAGAACACTCCAATGCGCAGCGCCACCTGAATCTTTTCAGGCGGTGGCGCAGGCTCTTTGGCGTATTTCTCATACTGCGCCCAGAGCTGTTCGCCGTAGCTGGGCTCTTCGGTTTCAGCGGCGCGTTCGGCGGGGCTTTGGTTGGGATTGGCGGGCCGTAGAAGATTGGGCATCGGCCCGGGTCCGTTGCTGGCCATGGGTGGTCCTGGTTCAGGCGAAAGGGGCGCTGGAAACCGTACCGGGAATGGCGGGACAGGGATTTAGGAGGATTCTGCAAGCGGCGACGCAGTGGCTGATTTGGTTGTAGGAACGGTTTATTGCCGGGGTGTTTTTGTCGTTTGAGTGGACGCTATCGCGAGCAAGCTCGCTCCCACAGTGGGAGCGAGTTCATGAGCTCAGTGCCAGGCGCCGAGCGCGCCGAGGCTGAGCATGACGGCTGCCAGCATCCCCACCAAGGCAAACAGCTGCTGCAAGCGCGGCCCGGCCAGGTAGCGGGCGACCTGCCGGCCGGCGATCAACCCCAGCACCGCGCCAATGGCGAAGGGCGCGCCCACCGCCCAGTGCATCACGCCGCTGAGGCTGGCGGTGAGCACGCTGCCGGCGGACACCAGGGCGATCACCGCCAGGGAGGTGGCGACGATGCTTTTGCTGTCCAGGTTGGTGTAGCGGGTCAGCGCCGGGATGATCACGAAGCCGCCGCCGACCCCGAGCAACCCGGAGAGCAGCCCCGAGAGCAGGCCGGTGACGGTCAGCGCGCGGGCGCAGGGCAGGGTCCAGCGCAGCCGGCCCTGCAAGGGGTTGAGCACGCAGGGCTGGAAGGCCGCGCGGGGCGCCGGTTGGCCGTGGCGCAGTTCACGGGTGGCCTTGAGCAGGATGCGCCCGCAGGCGTACAGCAGCACCGCGGAAAACAGCAGGGCCAGCGGCAGGTTCGGCAGGCGGTGGGCCAGCCACAGGCCCACGGGCGCCATGAGGATGCCAATGGCGGCGACAAAGCCGGCGGCGCGGTAACGCACGATGCCTTCGCGCAGCCCCAGCACCGCGCCCACGGCGGCCGCCAGGCCCACCGCGAGCAGGCCGATGGGCGCGGCCTCGACCATGCTCAGGCCCAGGCCGAACACCAGCAGCGGCACTGCGAGAATCCCGCCGCCGGCCCCGGTCAATGCCAGGATCGCTCCGATCAGTGCGCCGAGGCCGGCGCCCAGCAAGCTGTACTCACTCATGATTCCGGCAGGTCCGTCACCAGGCTCGGCCGCGCCAGCCACTCATGGCCCTTGAGCATGCCGCGCCAGTACAGCGGCGGCAGGAGGCGTTCCTTCAGCCACCAGGCGCGGCGGGTCGGCTGGCGACCGTCCAGCAGCCAGGCCGGAAAGCTCGGCGCGACCTTGCCGCCGTAGGTGAATTCGGCGAGGACGATCTTGCCGCGCTCCACGGTCAGCGGGCAGGAGCCGTAGCCGTCGTACTGTGCCCGGGTCGGCAGGCGCTTGAGGTTCACCAGCACGTTGGTGGCCACCACCGGTGCCTGCTTGCGCGCCGCCGCGGCGGTTTTCGCGTTGCTGGTATTGGTCCCGTCGCCCAGGCCGTGGATGTTGCTGTAGCGCTTGTGCCGCAGGCTGTGCGGGTCGACATCGATCCAGCCGGCGGCGTCGGCCAGCGGGCTGTTGCGGATAAAGTCCGGGGCGGTCTGCGGCGGCACCACGTGCAGCATGTCGAAGGGCAGCTCGACGCGTTCCTGCTGGCCGTCGGCGTTGTTGCGCACGAAGGTCGCCCGCTTACCGGGGCCGTCCACCGCCACCAGGTTGTGGCCGAAATCCAGGGCGATGTCGTATTTCTTCACGTACTCCATCAGCGCCGGCACATAGTCCGGTACGCCGAACAGCACGCCGCCGGCATTCAAGAAACGCGTGTTGATCTGCCCCAGCCGGCCGTTGCGCAGCCAGTGATCGCAGGACAGGTACATGGCCTTCTGCGGCGCGCCGGCGCATTTGATCGGCATCGGCGGCTGGCTGAACAGCGCCTGGCCCTGCTTGAGGTTCTGCGCCAGTTGCCAGGTGTAGGGCGCCAGATCGTAGCGGTAGTTGGAGGTCACGCCGTGCTTGCCCAGGGTTTCGTTCAGGCCGTCGATGGCGTTCCAGTCGAGCTTGAGGCCCGGGCAGACGATCAACTGGTCATAACCCAGCACGCGCCCGTCGTTGAGCAGCAGGGCGTTGTGCTCCGGCTCGAAGCTGCTCACCGCCGCCTGAATCCACTTCACCCCCTTGGGGATCAGCGAGGCCATGCTGCGGGCTGTGTCTTCGGCGCGGAACACCCCGGCGCCGACCAGGGTCCAGCCGGGCTGGTAATAGTGAGTGTCGGCCGGGTCGATGATGGCGACGTCCAGGTGCGGTTCGCGGCTGATCAGGCTGGACGCGGTGGCAATGCCGGCCGCGCCGCCACCGACGATCAGCACCTGGTGGCTGCCGTTGACGGCTCGTGGGATGGGGGAAATGGGGCGCATGGCAGCGTCTCCTGGTGGAGTGGCGTTATAGGTGTTAAAGGGCGTTCAGCGGGATCTTCAGGTAGCTCACGCCGTTGTCGTCGGGCTCGGGGAACTGGCCGCTGCGCATGTTGACCTGCACCGACGGCAGGATCAGCACCGGCATTTCCAGGGTGGCGTCGCGGGCTTCGCGCATGCGCACAAAGGCGTCTTCGTCGATCCCTTCGTGGATATGGATATTGTGGGCGCGCTGTTCGGCGACCGTGGTCATGTATTGCAGCTCGCGGCCGTTGGGCAGGTAGTCGTGGCACATGAACAGCCGGGTCTGCGCCGGCAGGGCGAGGATCTTGCCGATGGAGCGGTACAGGGTGCGCGCGTCGGCGCCGGGGAAGTCGCAGCGGGCAGTGCCGTAGTCGGGCATGAACAGGGTGTCGCCGACAAAGGCCACGGTCTCTTCACCAACCTGTACCAGGTAGGTCATGCACGCCGGGGTATGGCCGGGGGTGTGCAGGGCGCGGGCCTGGAGGTTGCCGATGGCGAAGCGGCTGTCGTCTTCGAGCAGCACGTCGAACTGGCTGCCGTCACGGGCAAAGCCCTGGCCTTCGTTGAACAGCTGGCCAAACACCTGCTGCACCACGGTGATCTGGTTGCCGATCGCCACCCGGGCGCCGAGCTGCGCCTTGAGGTAGGCCGCGGCGGACAGGTGATCGGCGTGCACGTGGGTTTCGAGAATCCAGTCGACCTGGGCGTCCAGTTCGCGCACTCGGGCAATCAGCTTGTCGGCGGACTCGGTGCGGGTGCGGCCGGACTTGGGGTCGTAGTCCAGCACGCTATCGATCAGCGCGCAGCGCCGGGTCTCGAGGTCCATCACCAGGTAGCTGATGGTCCACGTCTGGCTGTCAAAAAAGGCTTCTACGCACAGCGATGCGCCGATGATCATGGGGTTCTCCGAACAATAGGGTGACGCCGGCCAAGGCGGGCAATCGTCCCTTGGACTGTCAATAAGCGTGCCAACCGGCGCGCGCTGTTTTTACCGCCCATTCATTGAATTCAAAGGCCTGGGGTGGGCGTTCTGGCTGTCATTGTTAATTGTAGGTGGCAGTCGATTGGCAGTTTCTGGCAGAAAATGGCAGAAGCCGGGCCCATGGTTTAAGCTGCCGCGCAACGCCCAGGAGTTGCCATGCCCCAGTCCCCGAATGCCCTCGCCAATCCTGAAATGTTAGCCCTGATGTCCTATCTGGAGCATGACGCGCAGCCGACGATCCTGCTGGACACCGACTACAACATCCTCGCCGCCAACACCGCCTACCAGCGCCAGTTCGGCGTCGAGGGCAAGCCCCATGTCGGCGCCAAGTGCTACCGGGTGTCCCACCAGTTCGCGGTGCCTTGCGACCAGGCCGGCGAACATTGCCCGATGCGCAAGGCCTTCGAGACCCGCCTGCCGGAGCGCCTGCTGCATATCCATCACACCCCGCGCGGGCCGGAGCATGTGGACGTCGAGTTGCGGCCGATCCTCGGCGACACGGGGCTGGTGGTGGCCTATGTCGAGCGCCTGAGTTCGGTGGCGGTGGCCTCGGTGCAACCGCAGCAGAAGGGGCTGGTGGGGCGTTCGCCGGCCTTCAATGCGGCCTTGAGTGCCCTGCAGCGGGCGGCGCCGTCGCAGATCCCGGTGCTGTTGCAGGGCGAATCCGGCACCGGCAAGGAGCTGTTCGCTCGCGCCCTGCATGACGGCAGCCCACGTGCCGGCGGGCCGCTGGTGGTGGTCGATTGCACCGGCCTGACCGAGTCGCTGCTGGAGAGCGAGCTGTTCGGCTACGAGAAGGGCGCTTTCACCGGCGCCCTGCAACGCAAGATCGGCCTGGCCGAGGCGGCCCATGGCGGCACCCTGTTTCTCGACGAGATCGGTGAAGTGCCGCTGGCGATGCAGGTCAAGCTGCTGCGGCTGATCGAGTCCGGCAGCTTTCGTCCGGTGGGCAGCCTGCGCACCGTGCATTCGGATTTCCGCCTGGTCTCGGCGACCCACAAGCCGCTCAAGGAAATGGTCGCCGCCGGCACTTTCCGCCAGGACCTGTACTACCGCATCAGCGCCTTCCCGATCCGCCTGCCGGCCCTGCGCGAGCGCGGCGACGACCTGCCGCTGCTGATCGACAGCCTGCTGCAACGCCTGGCGCCGGGCGCGGTGCCGCGGGTCGCGCCGCAGGCCCTGGAGCGCCTGGGCCTGTATGCCTACCCGGGCAATATCCGCGAGCTGCGCAATATCCTCGAACGGGCACGGCTGTTCAGCGACGACGGGGTGATCCGCGTCGAGGACCTGCCCGAGGAATTGCGCGCCGGCAGCGCCGCCGCCACAACGCCGCCGAGCCGGCGCCGCGTGGGCAAGGACCTGGAACAATTGGCCCACGCCCTGGAAGTGTTCGAAGGCTCGCGCAGCGAACTGGCCAAGGCCCTGGGCCTGAGCGAACGCACCCTGTACCGACGCCTGAAGGCCCTGGGCATTTCCTGAGCCACGGCATATCGCCCCCCTCGACATTCCGCTCCCGCGCAATGCCTGTGTAGCCGCTGCCGCAGGCTGCGATCGAGCGGCACGCTCGCGGCGATCTTGCCGGCGCCGGAGACCCTTCGGGTCTATCGCAGGCTGCGCCAGCGGCTACAGGGATGCTGCGATCCCCTCGATATTTCGGTCCTGCTCAAGGCCTGTGTAGCCGCTGCCGAAGGCTGCGATCGAGCGGCACGCTCGTGGCGATCTTGCCGGCGCCGGAGACCCTGCGGGTCTATCGCAGGCTGCGCCAGCGGCTACAGGGATGTTGCGATCCCCTCGATATTCCGCTCCTGCTCAATGCCTGTGTAGCCGCTGCCGAAGGCTGCGATCGAGCGGCACGCTCGCGGCGATCTTGCCGGCGCCGGAGACCCTTCGGGTCTATCGCAGGCTGCGCCAGCGGCTACAGGGTTGCTGCGATCCCCTCGATATTCCGGCCCTGCTCAATGCCTGTGTAGCCGCTGCCGAAGGCTGCAATCGAGCGGCACGCTCGCGGCGATCCTGCTGGCGCCGGAGCCCCTTCGGGTCTATCGCAGGCTGCGCCAGCGGCTACAGGGGCGAGCGGGGTGACAAGCGGTTGCTGCGGCCGGGCAGGTCGCAAGCCATCACCCACATCCCTATCTGCTCCAGGTCGGTGTTGAAGGGCACCTCGCCTACCTGACGCAGGCCGGCGCTGGCATAAAAACGCTGGGCGCCAATGTTGCTCTTGAGCACGTCCAGCCACAGGCAGGGTTCACCGGCATCGGTGGCGCGCTGCAGCACATGCTCAAGCAAGCGGCGACCGTGCCCCTTGCCGGCCTGGGATTTGAGCAGATAGATCTTCTGCAACTCGGCACCGGGAATGCCGCTGCCCGGAGTGGGCCGCGCCCAGTTGAGTTTGGCGAAACCTATGGGGTGCTGTTGCTCGTCCAGGGCCAGCAGCCACAGATGCTCGCTCTTGGCGGCAAGAGAGTCTCGCAGGGTATGGAGGGAGAAGTCCTGGTCGAGAAACTGCTGTATGCCTTCAGCGGTCCAGATCGAGGAGAAATGCTCGCGGTAGGTGGCGCATCCGATGGCTTGGAGGGCATCGATATCGCGGCTGTCAGCTTCACGGATGGTGATCATGCTTCACTCCTTGATGGCATTGGCGGATTGGGCCGGGTGCGGCAGCTTAGCCTTTGCGCAGGCGAGGCTCCAGTACTCCGCTGGCATTGGCGCATCGGCTCCAGGGCACGATGGCGATGCGCCGTGGTCGTAGTTTTTGCCCGCCTTTTTTCGACGTCACGCCAGTGGCGCCGGGCCTTTGAGGAGTTGCCATGAGCCAGGATCTACTCGCCACCGAAACCAATCGCCGGCAGTTGCAGCAGATCATTTCCGGACTGTCCGACGGGGTCATCCTGCTCGAGGCGGACCGGCGCATCGTCTGGGCCAACGAGGCGGCGCTGGCCATGCACGGGGTCGAGGAGATCGCCGAGCTGGGCGCCGATGACCGTCAGTACGCCGAGCGTTTCGCCTTGCGTTATCGCAACAACCACCCGCTGGCGCTGGACAGCTACCCGATCAACCGAGTCGCCGCCGGGGAAACCTTCAGCGACGTGGTGGTGGAGGTGCGCAGCGGCGAGGGCGAGGAAGAACGCACCTGGGTGCATCGGGTGCGCAGCATGATCCTCACCGACCGCGCCGGCGAGGTGGAATCCCTGGTGCTGATCCTCAGCGATGCCACCGAGTGGGCCAGCGCCGAACAGCGCTTCGAGAAGACCTTCAATTCCAACCCGGCGCCGGCGGTGATCTGCCGCCTCAGCGACCTGCGCTACATCAAGGTCAACCAGGGCTTCCTGGAAATGACCGGTTATGCCCGCGATCAGGTGATCGGCCGCTCGGTGTACGAAGTGGATGTGCTGGAGGGCGCCGAGCGCAAGGACCTGGCCATCGAACGCCTGAACCAGGGCGCGACCATCCCGCAGATGCAGGCCGAACTGCGCCTGCCCGAAGGCGGCAGCAAGCTGGTGATCGTCGCTGGCCAGCCGCTGGATATCAACGAAGAAGACTGCATGCTGTTTTCCTTCATGGACCTGGAGCCGCGGCGCAAGGCCGAGACGGCCCTGCGCCAGAGCGAGGAGCGCTTTGCCAAGGCGTTTCGCCTGACGCCGGTGCCGACCCTGGTCTGCGGCGCCGACAGCCAGCAGATCGTCGACGTCAACGAGGCTTTTCTCGACAGCACCGGTTATACCGCCGAAGAGCTGCTGGGCAAGACCGTGGAAGAAGTCGGTTTCATCGCCAGCCCGCAGGCCTGTGCCAGCCTGTTCGGCGCCCTGGAGAAAAGCGCCGATGTGCGCAACGTCGACCTTCGGGTGGCGAAGAAGGGCGGCGAACTGCTCGACTGCGTGGTCTCGGCCGACACCGTGGATATCCAGGGCAAGCCCAGCTACCTGCTGGTGCTGATGGACATCACCGAGCGCAAGCGCTCCGAGCTGGAGCTGGTGTCGGCGATCGAAGAGGTGATGCGCGATGCCTCGTGGTTCAGCCAGACCCTGATCGAAAAGCTGGCCAATGTGCGCAGCGCCAACCAGGCCGAGCAGCCGAGTGCGTCCTTTACCGACCTGACCGCCCGCGAGCGCGATGTGCTGGGGCTGATCTGCGAGGGCCTGGCCGACAAGGAGATCGCCGCGCGCCTGCAGCTGGCGCCCAGCACGGTGCGCAATCACGTGGCCACGGTGTATTCCAAGCTGGCGGTGCACAGCCGTGCCGAGGCCATTGTCTGGGCTCGCGAGCGCGGGCTGTTCAGCGGCGAGCGGCGTGGCAAGGCTCAGCGCTGACAGGTGCAGCGCTGACAGGTGCAAATGCACCAGTGCCACCAGTACAAATGGCGCTTTTGCGGCGTCACGGGGTTTCTTAGGCTGGGTGATGTGCGATGCCGTGGCTGACACGGGCCATGCACCGAAAATTATCAGCTGAAGGAATGCACGATGCGTAGCGAACAGATCAAAGGTGCGGTGGGCACGGCGGCCGGCAAGGCCCAGGGTGCAGTAGGCGAGCTGCTGGACGATCAGCAGATGCGCCTGGAGGGGGCGGCCCGCCAGGCCGCCGGGCAATTGCAGGAAACCTATGGCGATGCGCTGGACAGAGTCTCCCGCTTTGTCCGTGACAAACCCTTGGCCAGCGTCGCCATCCTCGCCGGGATCGGCCTGCTGGCCGGCCTGTTATGGCGTCGCCGCTGAGGAAGGCCTGGGTGATTTCCCGGGCGCAGTTGCGCCGCTACATCGAACAGGGCTTCGCGCCCCTGGCCTGTGCCTTCAGCACCGGCTCCGACTCCACCTTCACCCTGCGGATCTACGAACCGCAAAGCGGCCGGGTCGACCTGGTGGTCACCGGCATCGACCCGCGGCTGCTTGAGACTGAGGCGGACGTGCTGGCGATGATCGAGGAGCTGCGGTACGAGTTGCGCAGCAACTCCATCAGCCTGCTGCATCTGTCCTGAAGTTCACCCGGTCCCTTGTAGGAGCGAGCTTGCTCGCGAAAAAACTCAAGACACTGCGGTGCTTCAGACATGCTGCGTTATCGTTGGCCTCCATCGCGAGCAAGCTCGCTCCTACAGGAGGTTGCGTTCAACGGAGCAGGGCCCGCGTTTCAGGTCTTGGCGATCAGGCTCGGCCGGCAATCGAGGCTCAGGCGCGCGCCGCCGCGGTCGCTGCTGCCGACGTCGAGCTTGAAGCCGTGCAGGCTGACGATGGCGGCGACGATGGACAGGCCCAGGCCAAAGCCGCCGTGGGAGTTGCTGTCGTCGACCCGGTAGAAGCGCTGGAACACCGCCTTGCGCTCGGCCTCGGGAATGCCGGGGCCGGAGTCGAGGACTTCCAGGCGCGTACAGCCGCCATCCTCGATACCGCGCAGAATCACCTCGCCGCCCGGCGGGGTGAACTTGATCGAGTTGCTCAACAGATTGGCCAGGGCCTCGAACAGCAGGGCGCGGTCGCCGGTCAGGCTCGGCAGCGCGGCGGGCACATCCAGGGTCAGGGTCAGCTGGCCTTCCTCGGCCAGAGGCAAATAAAAGTCATACAGCTCGCGCAGCAGCGGCAGCGGATCGAGTTCGACAAACCCCGAGCGGCGCTGGTGATCCTCGATCTCGGAAATCCGCAGCAAGCCGCGAAAACGCGCCATCAACCGGTCGGCCTCGGCCAGCACCTGGTCCAGTTGCAAGGCTTCCGGCGTGCCCTCGACCGCCTGTTGCTGCATGCGGTACAGCTGGGCGCGCAGGCGGGTCAGCGGGGTGCGCAGGTCGTGGGCGATGTTGTCGCACACGCCCTTGACCTCGTTCATCAGCCGCTCGATGCGGTCGAGCATGGCGTTGACAATGGCCGCCAGCATGTCCAGCTCGTCGCGGCGGTTGGACAGCGGCAGGCGGTGGGTCATGTCGCCGGCGACTATCGCCTCGGCGCTGGCCTGCAGGGCGCGAATGCGCCGCAGCGGTCGGCGCCGGAGAAGGTGCCAGCCGGCGGCCCCGGGAATGATGGTCAGCGACACGCCCCACAGCAGCGCGTGGAGGATGATCCGCGTCACCGCGAACAGCGAGCCGTTGTCGCGCACCAGGATCAGCCAGCGGCCATCGCGGGTGTAGGTGGCCACCGCATCGCAACTGTCGCGGGGCAGGTTGGGGTCGTCGGAGTCGATGCAGCTCTTGAGCTCGTGGATCTGCCCGTCCAGCGGCAGGTCGTCGGGGATCTCGCGGATCGGCCCGCTGAGGTAGCGCCGCCGCTCGTCGAACAGGCCGTAGGCGTCGATGGCGCGCATGTCGAAGGTCATGCTGGTGGTCAGGGCCTCTTCCAGCTGCTCGCCCTGGAAGCGCGCGAACAGGTGCTGGCGCTGCATCAGCGAGTGCTTGGCCAGGCTTTCCAGGTAGCCGGACACCTCGTAGTACATGACGCCCATGAGGATGCAGCTCCAGGCCACGAACAGTGAGCTGTAGAGCGCCAGCAGGCGGCTGCTGGAGGAGCGCCAGCCCTTAGAGGGGTTCAGCAATGACATAACCCGAGCCTCGCACGGTGCGGATCAGCGGGGTCATGCCGGGCGGATCGATCTTCTTGCGCAGGCGGCCGATATGCACGTCGATCAGGTTGGTGCCCGGGTCGAAGTGATAGCCCCAGACCTCCTCGAAAATCATCATCCGCGAGAGGATCTGGCCGGTGTTGCGCATGAGGAATTCCAGCAGCTTGTATTCGGTGGGCAACAGGCTCAGCAACTGGTCGGCGCGGGTCGCTTCGCGGCTGATCAGGTTCAGCTCCAGGTCGGCGACCCGCAGGCTGGTTTCGAATTCCTGCACCGTGCTCTTGCGCCGCAGCAGCACTTCGACCCGGGCCGCCATTTCGTCGGAGGCGAAGGGTTTGGTCAGGTAGTCGTCGCCGCCGGCGCGCAGGCCACGCACGCGCTCGTCGACGTCGGACAGGGCGCTGATCATCAGGATCGGCGTCGACACGCCGATGGTGCGCAGGGTGGTGACGATGGCCAGGCCGTCCAGCTCCGGCAGCATGCGGTCGAGGGTGATCAGGTCGTAGTCGCCGCTGACGGCGCGCACCAGGCCTTCGCGACCGTTGTCGACCCAATCCACGTCCAGCCCGTGGCTGCTCAGTTCGGCCACGATTTCGCGGGCTGTTACGGCATCGTCTTCGATGGTCAGAATGCGGGTCATAGGGGCTTACCTGATTGGGATTTCATGACACAGGCCGGCATTTTGCCAAGAAATGGCCGCGGGCTTTCTAAAAAATCTTTCATCTTCGCGCCAGTGCCCTGGCCAACGCAGGGTAGCAGGCGGGCCGGGTCGGCCGATCGTTGATATCATCCAGCTATTACTGGCTGGCAGGGACGCTACGCAATGCACCGACCTCATGACCTCGACTGGAAAACCCTGGGCGTCTGCCTGTTACTGCTGGCGGCGGCCCCGGCGTTCGCCGCCAATCAACCCTGCTCCGGCAAGAAGGGCGGGATCGCCGGTTGCGACGGCGAGCTGTTTTTGTGCAACGACGGCTCCATCAGCGGCTCCAAGCAAAACTGTTCCGCGCGCTACGGCAACCCAGGCCAGGCCGCGCGTCCGCAAAGCCTGTTGCGCAGCAGCGACGGCTGCTCCTGTGGCAGTGGCAGTTTCTGCACCGGGCCACGGGGCGGGGTCTATTGCCTGACCCCGAGCGGCAGCAAAAGCTACAAGCGCAAATAACCCGCGCTGACACCGATTGGACAGCCCCGGGCGCCTCTACTAGCGTTGCCGGCACGGCGCCGCCGGGGGCCGCTTTCGGGGACAACACGGATGGACAAACAGCAAGCCAAGCGCCAAGTCATCGCCAGCCTCGAGGCCGGGCGCTCCAAGGGCGAAACCTTTGCCGCGTTCGCCGGCAGCGGGATCAAGGAGCGGCTGCTGGCGTTCTGGATCGCGGCCTATTCCGACCCCGCGCTCTATGCCCGGCACCGGCGCAAAATCCAGCTCCTGCTGGCGGTGATGTTGCTGCAGGCGGTGGTCGGCGCGGTGGCCGGGTTCTTCCTCGGCTCGGTCATCGGCCCCAAGGCTGCCTGGGTATTCGCGCTCTTGGGTGGCCTGGTGCCGCTGCTGTTTGCCTGGGGCTTCCATAAACCTTCGGCGAACGCCTACACCTTCTATGCCCTTCTGACCCTGTCACAATTCCCGCGGTTGTTCGAAGGTTATGCCGAGGACCCGTTGGGGACCCTGATCGGCGCGGCCATTACCTTGGGGGTGGTGTTTTTCGCGATGTACGTGCGCAGCCTGATCTTTCCGGATTTCGCTTTTATCGGGCCGCGCAAGGTCAAGGGCCGCTACGTGTTTTCCAGTTAGGGCAGGGCGGCGCAAGGCGCATTCCAGAGCCTTGCGCTTTGCTTGGCCCAGATCAATGTTGTTGTTCGACAAACCTACTAGATTGGCCCGGTGTTCAGCCCCGAGGAGCTGGCGTCGCGCAACCGTGATCAGGGTCGATGACCAGGTTCACGGCGATGCACAGCAGGACGCTGGCATTCCTCTTCACTCAAGGACGAATTTCCTGATGCGCCATACCGAACGAACCTTCGATATCCAGCCGCTGCAACAGGCGGATATGACCATCAGCCTCAATGGCCAGCCGGTGACGGCGGCGATTGGTGAAACCGTACTCAGCGTCATCCAGTCCCTCGGGCTGCGTCAGGTGGCGCGCAACGACCACGGCCAGCTGGCCGGCGCCTATTGCGGCATGGGCGTGTGCCATTGCTGCCTGGTGCAGATCGACGGCCGGCACAAGCGCCGGGCCTGCCAGACCCAGGTGCGGCCAGGCATGCAGGTACAGACCGAAGTCAACCGCATCATTGCCGCGCAGGAGGTGCTATGAGCCTCAATCCACTGATCGTCGGCGGCGGCCCCGCGGGCATGGCCGCGGCCATCGAACTGGCCGAGCACGGGGTGCGCAGTACCCTGATCGACGAGGCCTCGCGCCTGGGCGGCGTGGTCTATCGCGGACCGCTGCGCGACGGCGTGCAGTTGGACTATCTGGGGCCGCGTTATTGCGAAGCCCTGGCGAAACTGCACGGCGCCTTTTCCGACTGCGAACAGATGATCGATGTGCGCCTCAACCACCGGGTGGTGGGGGCCGAAGGCAAGGGCAGCCTGGTCCTGCTGGATGCCGACGAGCAACTGCAGGAAGTGGCCTATCCGCAGTTGCTGCTGGCCGCCGGTTGCCATGAACGCAGCGTGCCGTTTCCCGGCTGGACCTTGCCCGGGGTGATGCTGCTGGGCGGCTTGCAGTTGCAGATCAAGAGCGGCGTGGTCAAGCCGCGCGGGCCGGTGGTGATCGCCGGCAGCGGGCCGTTGCTGCCGCTGGTGGCCTGCCAACTGCACGCCAGCGGCGCGAACGTGGCGGCGGTCTACGAGGCCTGCACCTTTGGCCGGATCGCCAAGGAAAGCCTGGCGCTGCTGAACAAGCCGCAGCTGTTCCTCGACGGCCTGAGCATGCTCGCCTACCTCAAGCTGCACCGCATTCCCGTGCATTACGGCTGGGGCGTGGTCGAGGCCCAGGGCGCGGGCGGGCTGGAAAGCGTCAGCGTGGCGCCGTACTCGGCGCGCTGGGAGCCGGACCTGAGCCGCCTGCAACAGGTCGCCGCGCAGACCCTGGCGGTGGGCTACGGCTTTATCCCGCGCACCCAGCTCAGCCAGCAGATGGGCCTCAACCACGGCTTCAGCCATGACGGCTACCTGCGCGCCACGGCCAACGTCTGGCAGCAAAGCAGCGAGCCGCACATTCACCTGGCCGGCGACATGGGCGGGATTCGCGGCGGCGAGGCGGCGATGCTCACCGGGCGCATCGCCGCGCTGTCGATCCTGATGCAGCGCGATGTGCTGAGCAACGAGGAGGCCCTGGCGCGGCGCCAGAAGTACCAGAACAAACTGGCCTCCATCACCCGTTTCCGCGCCGCGGTAGACCGCTACACCGAACGCGGCACCGGGCAGATCGAACTGCCGGCCGCCGACACCCTGATCTGCCGTTGCGAACACGCCACCCGTGGCGATATCGACCGCGCCCTGGAGCAGGGCGTGCAGGACATGGCCAGCCTGAAGATGCGCACCCGGGTGAGCATGGGCGACTGCCAGGGCCGCATGTGCGTGGGCTATTGCAGCGACCGCCTGCGCCAGGCCACCGGGCGCCAGGACGTGGGCTGGCTGCGCCCGCGTTTCCCCCTGGACCCGATTCCTTTTTCCGCCTTCCCTCAACCGAGCAAGGATGCTGTGAATCATGAGTAAGTTCTACGACGTGGTCATCGCCGGCGGCGGTGTGATCGGCGCTTCCTGCGCGTACCAGTTGTCCAAGCGCAAGAACCTGCGGGTGGCGTTGATCGACGCCAAGCGTCCGGGCAATGCCACCCGTGCCTCGGCCGGCGGCCTGTGGGCCATCGGCGAGTCGGTGGGGCTGGGCTGCGGGGTGATCTTCTTTCGCATGATGTCGGCGCGCAACAAGCACCAGGCCCAGGGTTCGGCGGTGCTGGTGGACTCCAGCACGCCGCATATCCTGCCGCAGTCGTTCTTCGACTTCGCCCTGCAATCCAACGGCTTGTACCCGCAGTTGCATGAAGAACTGCGCGAGCGCCACGGCATGGACTTCAAGTTCGAGCGCACCGGGCTGAAGTTCGTGATCTACGACGACGAGGACCGGCTCTACGCCGAGCACATCGTGGCCTGCATCCCGCACCTGTCCCATCAGGTGCGCTGGCTCGACCAGGCGGCGCTGCGCCAGGCGGAACCGAATGTCAGCCATCACGCCCAGGGTGCCCTGGAATTCCTCTGCGACCACCAGGTCAACCCGTTCCGCCTGGCCGACGCCTACACCGAAGGCGCGCGGCAGAACGGCGTGGACATGTACTTCAACACCAACGTCACCGGAGTGCTGCACCAGGGCAGCCGGATCAGCGGGGTGCAGACGGCGGAGGCGGGGCTGTTCCATTGCGACACCCTGATCAACGCCGCCGGCGCCTGGGCCGCCGAGCTGAGCCTGCAAGCCACCGGCGCGAGCATTCCGGTAAAACCGGTCAAGGGCCAGATCCTGCTCACCGAGCGCATGCCGCAACTGCTCAACGGTTGCCTGACCACCAGCGACTGCTACATGGCGCAGAAGGACAACGGCGAGATCCTGATCGGCAGCACCACCGAGGACAAGGGCTTCGACATCAGCACCACCTACCGGGAAATCCAGGGCCTGGTGCAGGGCGCGGTGCGCTGCGTGCCGCAGCTCGAACAGGTCAACCTCAAGCGTTGCTGGGCCGGCCTGCGCCCGGGCTCGCCGGATGAACTGCCGATCCTCGGGCCAATGTGCGGGGTAGAGGGTTACCTCAATGCCTGCGGGCACTTCCGCACCGGCATCCTGACCTCGGCGATCACCGGGGTGCTGCTGGACCGGTTGGTGAATGAGGAGCCGTTGCCGCTGGACATCACGCCGTTCCTCGCCGAGCGTTTCGGCTTGCAGGCGGTGGCGCCGTTGCAGGTGGCGCTGGCCTGAGGCATCGCGTCTCCCTGAAGTTTTTCGCGAGCAAGCTCGCTCCTACAAAGGTCGCGTTGTACATGAAGTCGAGAACGACGCAGTCCTCTGTAGGAGCGAGCTTGCTCGCGATGAACCTGAACGGTGACGCGGTGCTGCGGTAACACCGCGCCGCCTGGTGGCCTCAAACCATCGGCGTACTGACAAACAACGCCAACCCTTCGGCATACTCCGCAAACGCCTTGACCCTTGGAAACCGCGCGGCATCCAGGTGCTCGGCCACCAGCAGCTGGGTAAAGCTCCAGGCCACGGCCAGGCTGATACCGGCCTGATCGATATCGCCATCGGTGGCCAGCGGGCGTTTCTCCAATTCTTTTTCCAGCTCGCCATAAGCCGCCGCCAGCTGCCCGCGAACCCGCTCCAGCCACGGTTCGTGCCGCTTCTCGGCGGGGCGCAGCTGGTACTCGTAGTAGATCTGCACCGACTTCTCGCACGCCGCCAGCGCCAGGCCGATCAGCCGCAGGTCGTGGGCCCGCGCCTGGGGCGCCGCCGGCAACAGGCTGCGGCCGGCCAGGGCTTCCAGGTAGTCGATGATCAGGCACGAATCCATCAGCACCGTGCCGTCGTCGCAGATCAGGGTCGGCGCCTTGACCACCGGGTTGATGCGCTGGAACTGCTCGAAAGTGCGAAACACCGACAACGCCTCATGCTCGAACGGGATCTCCAGGCGCTTGAGGGTAATGGCGACACGGCGAACATAGGGTGAATCGAGCATACCGATGAGTTTCATTGAGCATTTCCTTGTGCGGAACAACGAGACAGGGGGAGGGCCGCGGCTAATTTAGCGGCAAATGTTGGGGGTTGGCTATCGGGGGCTGGTGATTGCTGTCAATCACCGATGACCTGTGTTTCAGGTGTAATGAGGCGAGGGTGAACGTTCTCGGGCAGCCTGTCGCAGGGGGCTGAAACATGCGAGCGGTTATATGAGTACGAAGTTGTAAGAGGACCGCCAGGCACTGCTACCTGTGTATCGTCGATAACGATTGGAAACCCGCAGCCAAGTGTTGCACTGCGGGTTTAAGCGTACGAAGCGATATCGGCTGAGTTCTATCGTTGCAGTGTGACAGGCCCGATAAAACGCCGTGCATCTCACTGCGCTTGTTTATTTCTCACTCCAGGCGATTGCCTTATTGAACGCCTCATAGGTTTCCGACTCGATAAACTCCGCGGTCGGAACGATCTTGAGTGATTTCAGCAGGTCCTCGACATTGTCCTGCTGCCCGACTTGAACGAAGAACTGCTGGATACTGCTCATCTCGCTGTTGGTCAGGCTGCCCAGGAAGTTCTTTCCCTGGTAGTTCTCGGCTACATAAAAGCTGTAGTTATTGTTGCCGACCCTGGACTTGTATATCGACGTCAAGCCACCGGCGCCCAAGGTGATTTTACCGTCGCTTTCCTCTTTCATCTCTCGGGCGATAGTGTCGTGATCCGTTTCTCCCGCATTCTTGGTGCCGCCGAAAAACTGCGGCATGCCGCCATACACGAGATTGGCGCGTTTAATGGGGAAGTAGAGGTAGCCATTATCCTCGTCTTCGGAATACAGAAGAATTGCGTATGCTTTGTCGGTCATGATGCGCTCCTTGCGTGAGTTTGAACCTCAAACTTCCCTGGCACTGCGAGGGACTTGTCCTGATGCCCATGACCAGCACTTGATTGAACGGCGCAAGCACGAGTGTGCTGTGGAGCATCCGTTACCCAGCGTAGGTGAGCGACGTACCCGGTGCCGGTCTTTCGGATGAACAGCAGGCCAGGGCGAGGGAGCCGCCAAACGGACTCGTAGCGGAGTGCGGCAGCGCTATTGTTTAGGGAGCAATGGCTGAACATCGGCAGGAGAAGCGCTATGCATCCCACCCGAACTGCCCTTGTCCTTGCCGGTGGTGGCAGCCTTGGGGCTGTCCAGGTGGGGATGCTGCGGGCGCTGCTGGAAAAGCATGTGGTGTTCGACCTGGTGGTCGGCGCGTCGGTCGGTGCCCTCAATGGCGCCTACTTTGCCGCCAGGCCCAATGCCCGCGGGGTCGCCGAATTGGCCGATTTCTGGCGTGGCTTGCGCAAGGCCGATGTGTTTCCGTTTTCCTTGATTGACGCGCTGTCTTCCCTGCTCAAGCGCCGCGGCTGCCTGTTGCCTTCGTCGGCGCTGGCGAGCCTGGTGCGCCGGGTGCTGCCGGTGACCCGCATCGAAGACACCGAATTGCCCCTGCATATCGTCACCACCAACCTGCTCACGGGCGCCGAGGAGCTGTTGTCCAGCGGCAGCGTCGAGCAGGCCCTGCTGGCCAGTGCCGCGATTCCGCTGGTGTTTCCGTGGGTGCAGATCGGCGACAAGCTGCTGGTCGACGGTGGTGTCGCCAGCAACACCCCGATCGCCGCGGCGGTGTCGCTGGGCGCGACCCGGGTCATCGTGGTGCCGACCGGATTCGGTTGCGCCTGCCCACAACCGCCGAGCGGCTTGATCGCCCTGGCCTTGCACACCCTGAACCTGATGAGCATGCGCCAGCTGGTGCGGGACATTGAGCTGTATTCGCCACAGGCGGCGATCCATGTGGTCGCGCCCTTGTGCCCGCTGGGCATTTCGGTGTTCGACTTCAGCCAGACCGAGCAACTGCTGCAACGGGCCCACCAGCAGACCCTGGCCTGGGTCGAAGAGGGCGGCCTGCTGCGTACCGGCGTGCCGGGGGCGTTGCAGGCGCATACGCACGCGGCGGGGTGAGGGTCAGTCCTCGAACCCCGCCTGCTCGTGAATCTCGTCGACCTTCAGTTCCAGGCGGTAGGCCACGGCGATGAACAGCGCCTGGCACAGGCACAAGGTCGCGCTCAAAGAACGGAAGGCGAAGGAGCTGCCTTCGTTGACCAGCAGCACGCTGTTGGCACGCTTGGCCAGGGGCGACAGGTTGCTGTCGGTGATGATCAGCGTCTTGGCCTGGTGGTGCTGGGCGATCCGCAGGCAGTGCTGGGTTTCCTTGGCATAGGGGGTGAAGCTGATGGCGATCACCAGGTCGTTGGGGCGGATGCTGCGCATCTGCTCGCGGTAGCTGCCGCCCAGGCCCGACACCAGGTGGATGCGCTTGTTGGTGTGCTGCAGGTTGTACACCAGGTAGTCGGCCACGGCGAAGGAGCGGCGCACCCCGACCACGTAGATGTTGTCGGCGTTGACCACCAGGTCCACGGCCTTGTCGAAGGCCGCGTCGTCCAGCTCCAGGCCCAGGCGCTCGATGCCCGACAGGGTGGCGTTGATGCACTCGCGCGCCAGGTCGCCGCCGCTGGCCTTCTGCGACTTGTTGGCGATCATGCTGCGGATGCGCTGCTGGTAGTTCTGTACCGGGGTGGTCTTGTGGGTGTAGGCCTCGCGAAACAGCGCCTGCATTTCGCTGAAGCCGCTGAAGCCGAAGCGCTGGGAGAAGCGCACGATGGCCGAGGGGTGCACCTCGCATTCGCCGGCGATGTCGCTGATGCGGTCGACCATGATCCGGTCGCTCTGCTGGCTCATGTAGCTGGCGATGCGCTTGAGCTGGCGCGGCAGGCTTTCGTATTCCTGGGTGATCAGCTGCAGCAGGCGCTCGGCATTGATCGGGGGGCTGGCGAGGTCGCTGTCTTGCGGGCTCTCGGTCGTGGCCGGCTGATCGGTGCGGGACATAGGCAATCCTTCTGTGCTTACTGGCTTGTACTTAATGGGAGCGGGCTGGTTGATCCACTCCCTGACAATAGGTGGGCTGTGCGCAGTCTACAGGGTCGGCGCGGGGAAAATCTTGAGCCGCGCGGCCACGGGACGCTTGCTGAAACGATGCAGGCTGCCTGGAGCGGCCTTGAAAAAGTTTATTGGAAAAAATATTCCACGTAAAAAATTTATAGAAAAAATATTGATTGGCGACGGTGAACGTTTTAGTCTGCATCCACCAAGAGCGTTCGGCGCCTTCCTCGGTGCCACGCGCAGGCTGATAAAAATAACAGGAGCCAGCATGGGCCAGACTCGTTTTGCCAGTGGGCGTCAATTGGATCTGATTTGCCTCGGACGCCTGGGCGTCGACCTTTACGCACAGCAGGTCGGGGCCCGGCTGGAGGATGTCACAAGCTTCGCCAAATACCTCGGCGGCTCCTCTGCCAACATCGCCTTCGGCACCGCGCGCCTGGGCTTGCGCTCGGCGATGCTGAGCCGGGTCGGCGACGATCACATGGGGCGTTTCCTGGTGGAGTCCCTGGCCCGCGAAGGCTGCGACGTCAGCGCGATCAAGGTCGACCCGCAGCGCCTGACCGCCCTGGTCCTGCTCGGGCTCAAGGACCGCGAGACCTTCCCCCTGGTGTTCTATCGCGAGAACTGCGCCGACATGGCCCTGCGCGCCGAGGACATCAATGAAGCCTTTATCGCCTCCAGCAAGGCCTTGCTGATCACTGGCACCCATTTCTCCACCGACGGCGTGTACCAGGCCAGCCTGCAGGCCCTGGAGTACGCCGAGCGGCACGACGTCAAGCGCGTGCTCGACATCGACTACCGCCCGGTGCTCTGGGGCCTGGCGGGCAAGGCCGACGGCGAGACCCGGTTTGTCGCCGACCAGAACGTCAGCGCCCATGTGCAGAAGATCCTGCCTCGCTTCGACCTGATCGTCGGCACCGAAGAAGAGTTCCTCATCGCTGGCGGCAGCGACGATCTACTCAGCGCCTTGCGCACCGTGCGCTCGCTGACCGCCGCGACCCTGGTGGTCAAGCTCGGCCCCCAGGGCTGCACGGTGATCCACGGGGCGATCCCGGCGCGCCTGGAGGACGGCGCGATCTACCCCGGGGTGCGGGTCGAAGTGCTCAATGTGCTGGGGGCGGGCGATGCCTTTATGTCCGGCTTCCTCAGTGGCTGGCTGGAGGACGCCAGTGACGAGCGCTGCTGCCAGCTGGCCAATGCCTGCGGCGGCCTGGTGGTGTCGCGCCATGCCTGCGCGCCGGCGATGCCGACCCGCGCCGAGCTGGACTACCTGTTCAACAGCCCGGTGCCCATCACCCGGCCGGACCAGGACAGCACCCTGCAGCGCCTGCATCAGGTCAGCGTGCCGCGCAAGGCCTGGAAGCAGCTGTTCATCTTCGCCTTCGACCACCGCGGGCAGTTGGTGGAACTGGCGCAGAAGGGCGGGCGCGAGCTCAGGGCCATCGGCCAGCTCAAGCAGCTGTTTATCCAGGCCGTGGAGCGGGTCGAGGCGGACTTGCGCGCGCAGGGCGTCGAAGCCGATGTCGGCCTGCTGGCCGATCAGCGTTTCGGCCAGGATTCGCTGAACGCCGCCACCGGCCGTGGCTGGTGGGTGGCGCGGCCGGTGGAAGTCCAGGGCTCGCGGCCGCTGGCTTTCGAACACGGGCGTTCGATCGGCAGCAACCTGATCGCCTGGCCCCAGGAGCAGATCATCAAGTGCCTGGTGCAATACCACCCGGACGACGAGCCGTTGCTGCGCCTGGAGCAGGAAGCGCAGATCAAGGGCCTGTACCAGGCGTCCCAGGTCAGCGGCCATGAGCTGCTGCTGGAAATCATTCCGCCCAAGGACCACCCCTCGACTCACCCGGACGTGCTCTACCGCGCCCTCAAGCGCCTGTACAACCTGGGCATCTTCCCGGCCTGGTGGAAGATCGAGGCGCAGAGCGCCGAGCAGTGGCAGCGGCTCGACGAGCTGATCGAGGAGCGCGATCCCTATTGCCGTGGCGTGGTGCTGCTGGGCCTCAACGCCCCGGCGGCGACCCTGGCCGAGGGTTTCCGTCAGGCCGGTAACAGCCGCACCTGCCGCGGCTTCGCCGTGGGCCGCACGATTTTCCATGAACCGAGCCGGGCCTGGCTGGCCAGCGAGATCGACGACGAAACCCTGATCCGCCGGGTGCAGGCGACCTTCGTCGAGCTGATCGATGCCTGGCGCACGGCCCGACCCCAAACGCAAATCCGAACGTAAACCTGGCACAAATCCCTGTAGCCGCTGCCGAGCGTAGCGAGGCTGCGATCGAGCGCGTAGCGCTCGCAAAACCTGACAACGCGTAGTGTCAGGTACAACGCTTGCGGTGGCTGCGCCACCGATCGCAGCCTCGCAGGCTCGGCAGCGGCTACAGCAGTAGGTACGAGGCCGGGAATTTTTCAGAACTGCTTTAGAAAACAATAAAAGGTGCAGCCATGCCCGCAATCCGAATTGGCATCAACCCGATCTCCTGGAGCAACGACGACCTGCCGTCCCTCGGCGGCGAAACGCCGTTGAGCACCGCGCTGAGCGAGGGCAAGGAGATCGGCTACGAAGGTTTCGAGCTCAACGGCAAGTTCCCCAAGGATGCCAAGGGCGTCGGCGATGTGCTGCGGCCTTATGACCTGGCGCTGGTCTCGGGCTGGTATTCCAGCCGCCTGGCCCGGCGCTCGGTGGCCGAGGAGATCGACGCCATCGCCAGCCATGTGCAGTTGCTGGCGCAGAACGGCGCCACCGTGCTGGTCTACGGCGAGGTCGCCGACTCGATCCAGGGCCAGCGCATTCCCCTGGTGGAGCGCCCGCGTTTTCACAGCCAGCAGGCCTGGCAGGAATACGCCGACAAGCTCACCGAGCTTGCGCGTTTCACCCTGTCCCAGGGCGTGCGCCTGGCGTACCACCACCATATGGGCGCCTACGTCGAATCGCCGGCGGACATCGACCAGTTGATGAGCCTGACCGGCAGCGAAGTCGGCCTGCTGTTCGATTCGGGCCACTGCTACATGGGCGGCGGCGAACCGCTGGACGTGCTGCGCAAGCACATCGGGCGCATCTGCCACGTGCACTTCAAGGATGTGCGCAAGCCGGTGGTGCAGCTGGCGCGCAACCACCTGTGGAGTTTCCCCGACTGCATCATCAACGGCACCTTCACCGTGCCGGGGGATGGCGACATCGATTTCGCCGCGCTGCTGGACGAGCTGCTGGCCGCCGATTACCAGGGCTGGCTGGTGGTGGAGGCCGAGCAGGACCCGGCGGTGGCACCGAGTTATGTCTACGCGAAGAAGGGTTATGACACCTTGCGCGCGCTGCTTAACGAGAGGACTGGACAATGAGCCTGCTGGTAAAAAGCGCGGCCAAGGGCCGGACCATGGTGCAGTTGGCCGAGGGCCGGTTGCAGTACGTCGGGTTCGCCGCCTACCGCCTGAGCCTCGGCGAAAGCCTGCCGGTCAATGCCGGCGACCGGGAGTTGTGCCTGGTACTGCTCAGCGGGCGCATCGGCATCCAGGGCGAGGCGCCGGGGCAGGGCGCGTTCGGCTGGGACAACCTCGGCGACCGGCAATCGGTGTTCGAGGACAAGTCGCCCTTCGCCGTCTACCTGCCGCCCGGCAGCCAGGCCCAGGTCACGGCCCTGAGCGATGTGCAGATCGCCGTCTGCGCCGCGCCCGGCGCTACTGTAAAAAGCTCCGCCACCAACGGCCTCGGCCCCCGGCTGATCCTTCCCGAGAGCATGAAGCGCAGCGTGCGCGGCAAGGGCGCCAACACCCGCTATGTCTGCGACATCCTGCCGGACAGCGAGCCGGCCCATTCGCTGCTGGTGGTGGAGGTGCGCACGCCGTCCGGGCATTCCTCCAGCTACCCGCCGCACAAGCACGACACCGACGACCTGCCGCACCAGAGCTTTCTCGAAGAGACCTATTACCACCAGGTCAACCCGCCCCAGGGCTTCGTGTTCCAGCGCGTCTACACCGACGACCGCAGCCTCGACGAGGCCATGGCCGTGGAGCACGGCGACCTGGTGGTGGTGCCCAAGGGTTACCACCCGGTCAGCGTGCCCTATGGCTACGAGTCCTATTACCTGAACGTCATGGCCGGGCCCAAGCGGGTCTGGCAGTTCCATAACGATCCGCGGCACAGCTGGCTGCTGGATCTGTGATTTCCAGCATCTCAATTCCAACATTCGAACGGAGAACAAGAACAATGAGTGACGCCCCGGTAATCGGCCATTACATCGACGGTCAGGTGCAAGACAGCGGCGAGCGCTTCGCCAACGTGTTCAACCCGGCCACCGGCCGCTTGCAGGCCCAGGTCGCCCTGGCCAGCCAGAAGACCGTGGACGAGGCCGTCGCTTCGGCAATGAAAGCCTTCCCGGCCTGGTCCGAGCAGTCGGCGCTGCGCCGTTCGCGGGTGATGTTCAAGTTCAAGGAACTGCTGGACCAACACCACAACGAGCTGGCCGAGATCATCACCCGCGAGCACGGCAAGGTGCTGTCCGACGCCCATGGCGAAGTGACCCGCGGCATCGAGATCGTCGAGTTCGCCTGTGGCGCGCCGAGCCTGCTGAAAACCGACTTCAGCGACAACATCGGCGGCGGCATCGACAACTGGAACCTGCGCCAGCCCCTGGGCGTGTGCGCCGGGGTCACCCCGTTCAACTTCCCGGTGATGGTGCCGCTGTGGATGATCCCGCTGGCCCTGGTCAGCGGTAACTGCTTCATCCTCAAGCCGTCGGAGCGCGACCCGTCCGCCAGCCTGCTGATGGCGCGCCTGCTGACGCAAGCCGGGCTGCCCGATGGCGTGTTCAACGTGGTCCAGGGCGACAAGGCGGCGGTGGACGGGCTGTTGCAGCACCCGGACATCGAAGCGATTTCCTTTGTCGGTTCGACGCCGATCGCCGAGTACATCCACCGCCAGGCCACGTCCCGCGGCAAGCGCGTGCAGGCCCTGGGCGGGGCGAAGAACCATATGATCGTGATGCCCGATGCCGATCTGGACCAGGCCGCCGATGCGCTGATCGGCGCGGCCTACGGCTCGGCCGGCGAGCGCTGCATGGCGATCTCCATCGCTGTGGCGGTGGGCGAGGTGGGCGACCGGCTGATCGAGAAACTACGGCCGCGCATCGACCAGCTGAAAATCGGCAACGGCATGCAGGGCGACAGCGACATGGGGCCGCTGGTGACCGCCGAGCACAAGGCCAAGGTCGAAGGTTTCATCGACCAGGGCGTGGCCCAGGGCGCGCAACTGCTGGTGGACGGCCGCGGCTTCAAGGTGCCGGGGGCGGAGCAGGGCTTTTTTGTCGGCGCCACCCTGTTCGACGGCGTGACCACGGAGATGAGCATCTACCAGGAGGAAATCTTCGGCCCGGTGCTGGGCATCGTCCGGGTGCCGGATTTCGCCAGCGCGGTGGCGCTGATCAACGCCCATGAATTCGGCAACGGCGTGTCCTGCTTCACCCGCGACGGCGGCGTGGCCCGGGCCTTCGCCCGCGGCATCAAGGTCGGCATGGTCGGCATCAACGTGCCGATTCCGGTGCCCATGGCCTGGCATTCCTTCGGTGGCTGGAAGCGTTCGCTGTTCGGCGACCACCATGCCTACGGCGAGGAAGGCCTGCGCTTCTACAGCCGCTACAAGAGCGTGATGCAACGCTGGCCGGACAGCATCGCCAAGGGCCCCGAGTTCAGCATGCCGACCGCCAAGTAAAGCCCTTCAACCCGTTGCCCTGGAGAACAAGAATAATGAGCCAGCCCCTGCGTTTCGCCCTGAATCGTATGGTTGCCCCACGTTTGAGCCTGCCGGCGTTCATCGAGCTGGCGGTGGCCCTGAAAGCCGATGCCATCGAGATCCGCAATGACCTTGCGGGCGTGGAGATCGAAGACGGCACACCGCCGCAACAGGTGCGCCAGTTGTGCGCGACCCACGGCATCCAGGTGCTGTCGATCAATGCGCTGTACCCCTTCGATGTCTGGAACGCCGAGCGTCGCGCCCAGGCCCTGAAGCTCGCCGCCTATGCCCGCGACTGTGGCGCCCGCGGCCTGGTGATGTGCCCGCTGAACGACCGCGCCGATGCGCGCAGCGACGCCGAGCGCGGCGCCGGTTTGCGCACCGCCTTGACGGAGTTGGCGCCGATCCTGCGCGAGCATGGGATTCTCGGTTTTATCGAGCCCCTGGGTTTCGAGGAATGTTCTCTGCGGCGCAAGCGCACCGCGGTGGAGGCGATCCGCGCCATCGGCGGGCTGGATGTGTTTCGCCTGGTGCACGACACCTTTCACCATCACCTGGCCGGCGAGCAGGAATTCTTCCCCGAGCTGACCGGGCTGGTGCATATCTCCGGGGTCGAGGACCGCGAGGCGCCCCTGGCGAGCATCCGCGACGGCCACCGGGTGCTGGTGGGCGAGGGCGACATCCTCGGCAACGCGGCGCAGATCGAGACCCTGCTCGAGCGCGGCTACAGCGGCCACCTGTCGTTCGAACCCTTCGCCGACAGCGTGCATGGGCTGGCGGATATCCAGCGGGCGATCGGCGCCAGCATCGACCACCTCAAGCAGGCCCTGGCATAACACCGTTCCCTGTAGCCGCTGCCGCAGGCTGCGATCGACCGCGTAGCGGGCGCGCTCTTCAAGATCGCCGAAGGTCCTGCGGACCTTATCGCAGCCTGCGGCAGCGGCTACAGAGCAGCAACCTTCACCCTATTCAAAGGTGCAGATATGACTACGACACGACTGACCATGGCCCAGGCCCTGGTGAAATTCCTCGACAACCAGTACGTCGAGATCGATGGGGTGCAGAGCAAGTTCGTCGCCGGGATCTTCACCATTTTCGGCCACGGCAACGTGCTCGGCCTGGGCCAGGCCCTGGAGCAGGACAGCGGCGAGCTGCTGGTGCATCAGGGCCGCAACGAGCAGGGCATGGCCCACGCCGCCATCGGTTTCGCCAAGCAGCACCTGCGGCGCAAGATCTACGCCTGCACCTCGTCGGTGGGCCCGGGGGCGGCGAACATGCTGACTGCCGCGGCAACTGCCACCGCCAACCGCATTCCCTTGTTGCTGCTGCCCGGCGATGTCTACGCCAGCCGCCAGCCCGACCCGGTGCTGCAACAGATCGAGCAGTTCCACGACCTGAGCATCAGCACCAACGATGCCTTCAAGGCGGTGAGCAAATACTGGGACCGCATCAACCGTCCCGAGCAGTTGATGACCGCGGCGATCCACGCCATGCGTGTGCTCACCGACCCGGCGGAAACCGGCGCGGTGACCCTGGCCTTGCCCCAGGATGTGCAGGCCGAGGCCTACGATTACCCGGATTACTTCCTGCAGAAACGCGTGCACCGCATCGAGCGCCGGCCGGCCACCACGGCCATGCTCGAGGATGCCGTGGCGGCCTTTGCCGGCAAGCGCAAGCCGCTGATCGTCTGTGGCGGCGGGGTCAAGTACTCCGGGGCCAACCAGGCGCTGCTGGCGTTTGCCGAAAGCTTCGGCATTCCCTTCGCCGAGACTCAGGCCGGCAAGAGCGCGGTGGTCTCCAGCCACCCGCTGAATGTCGGCGGCATCGGCGAGACCGGTTGCCTGGCGGCCAACCTGCTGGCGAAAGAGGCGGACCTGATCATCGGCATCGGCACCCGCTACAGCGATTTCACCACCGCCTCGAAGTCGCTGTTCCGCGCCGATGCGCAGTTTCTCAACCTCAATATCAGCCCCTGCGATGCGCTGAAGCTCGACGGCGTGCAGCTGCTGGCGGATGCCCGGGAAGGCCTGAACGGGTTGGCCGAAGCCCTGGCGCGCAGCGACTACCAGGCCGCCTGGGGCGAACAGATCGACCAGGCGCGGGCGCAGCTGGACGTGGAGGTGGACCGGGTCTATCAGGTCGAATACCACGCCGACGGCTTTGTCCCGGAGATTAACGACCATATGGACCCGGCGGTGCTGCGCGAATTCATCGAGCTGACCGGTTCCTGCCTGACCCAGAGCCGGGTGCTGGGGGTGCTCAACCAGACCCTGGCCGACGATGCGGTGATCGTCGCCGCCGCCGGCAGCCTGCCCGGCGACCTGCAACGCAGCTGGCGCAGCAAGGGGGTCAACACCTACCACGTCGAGTACGGCTATTCCTGCATGGGCTACGAGGTCAACGCGGCCCTGGGGGTCAAGCTCGCCGAACCCCAGCGCGAGGTCTACGCCCTGGTGGGCGACGGCTCCTACCTGATGCTGCATTCGGAGCTGGCCACCTCGATCCAGGAGCGGCGCAAGATCAACGTGGTGCTGCTGGACAACATGACCTTCGGCTGCATCAACAACCTGCAGATGGAACACGGCATGGACAGCTTCGGCACCGAGTTCCGTTTCCGCAACCCCGAGACCGGCAAGCTCGACGGCGGCTTCGTGCCGGTGGATTTCGCCATGAGCGCGGCGGCCTATGGCTGCAAGACCTACAAGGTCAAGACCGTGGCAGAGCTGCAGGCGGCCCTGGCCGATGCGCGGACCCAGACGGTGTCGACCCTGATCGATATCAAGGTCCTGCCCAAGACCATGATCCACAAGTACCTGTCCTGGTGGCGGGTCGGGGTGGCGCAGGTGTCCACCAGCGCCCGTACCGACGCGGTGGCCAAACAACTCAACGAACGCCTGGCCAAGGCCCGGCAGTACTGATCGCTCGAATAACAACAGGCTCGAACAACCTATTGCTCGAACAAAAAACAGGAGTGCATTCATGTCTTTGAAACTGGGCGTCATCGGTACCGGGGCCATCGGCCAGGACCATATCCGTCGTTGCAGCCAGACCCTGCTGGGCAGCCAGGTGGTGGCGGTCACCGATATCAATCTTGCGCAGGCGGCGAAGGTGGTGGCCGAGCTGAAGATCGCCGCCGAGGTGTATCCCGACGGGCATGCGCTGATCAAGGCGCCGGAAGTCGAGGCGGTGCTGGTTACCTCCTGGGGGCCGAGCCATGAAGAGTTCGTGCTGGCCGCCATCGCCGCCGGCAAGCCGGTGTTCTGCGAGAAGCCGCTGGCGGTGACCGCCGCCGGCTGCCGCAAGATAGTCGAGGCCGAGATGGCCCACGGCAAGCGCCTGGTCCAGGTGGGCTTCATGCGCCCCTACGATGCCGGCTACCGCGCCCTGAAGGCGGTGATCGACAGCGGCCGGATCGGCGAGCCACTGATGCTGCACTGCGCCCACCGCAACCCGCGGGTCGGCGAGAACTACAAGACCGACATGGCGATCACCGACACGCTGATCCATGAGCTGGACGTGCTGCGCTGGCTGCTGGCCGACGACTATGTGTCGGTGCAGGTGGTGTTCCCGCGCAAGTCGAGCAAGGCATTGGCGCACCTGCGCGATCCGCAAGTGGTGCTGCTGGAAACCGCCAAGGGCACGCGCATCGACGTCGAGGTGTTCGTCAACTGCCAGTACGGCTACGACATCCAGTGCGAAGTGGTGGGCGAGACCGGCATCGCCAAGTTGCCGGAGCCGTCCCAGGTGCAGCTGCGCAGCGAGGCCAAGCTGTCCAACACGATCCTGATGGACTGGAAGGACCGCTTTATCGCCGCCTATGACGTCGAGCTGCAGGCCTTTATCGACGGAGTGCGGGCCGGGCAGGTCGGTGGCCCTTCGGCCTGGGACGGCTATGCCGCGGCGGTGGCCGCCGATGCCTGCATCGAGGCGCAGAACAGCGGGCGGATCGTCAAGGTCGAGCAACCGCCGCGCCCGGCGTTCTATGGCTGATTCTGTAGGAGCGGCCGGTTGCCCGCGATGGACGTTAACGATGATGCGGTCTGTCTGGAACAACGCGGCGCATCCGACTCCATCGCGAGCAAGCTTCGCTCCTACAAGGGACACAGCAACTTTGTAGCCGCTGCCGAAGGCTGCGATCCCGACCGAAGGGCGCGCAAGGCCTCAAGATCGCTGAAGGCCTTCGGCCTTATCGCAGCCTGCGGCAGCGGCTACAGGTCACCACTTCAGATTCGGGGAGAACACTAAAATGCGCATCGCACTGGACCCCTACATGTACCGCCACCTGCCGCTGGGCCAGATGACCGACAAGGCCGCCGAACTGGGCTATCAGTACATCGAGCTGTCGCCGCGTGAGGATTTCCTGCCGTTCTACAAGGCGCCCCGGGTCGACCGGGCGCGGATCAAGGCGTTTCGCAAGGCCCTCGGCGACAGCGGGGTGCAGCTCTCTTCGCTGTTGCCGATGTACCACTGGGCCGCCGCCGACGAAGGTTTGCGCGTGGCGGCGGTGCGCAACTGGAAGCGGGCGATCCAGATCGCCGTGGAAATGGACTGCGAGCTGGTCAACAGCGAGTTCACCGGCCAGTCGGACAACCCGCTGGTGTGCGAGAACCAGTTCATGCGCTCCATGGACGAGTTGATCCCGGAGTTCGAGCGCGAGGGCATCAAGCTCGATATCCAGGCCCACCCCTATGATTTCTGCGAGCGCAACAACGAGTCGGTGGACATCATCCGCGGCTTCGACCGGGACTGGATCAACTACCTGTACGCGGCGCCGCACACCTTCTTTTACGACGACGGCAAGGGCGACATCGCCTCGATGCTCAAGTACGCGGGCAGCAAGCTCAGCCACCTGATCATCGCCGACACCTACAACCACAAGGCGTCGTCGAGCCTGCGCTATATCGTCAACCCGCCGGGCGTCACCGCCACCGTGCACCAGCACCTGGACATCGGCCAGGGCGAGGTGGACTGGACGGCGTTCTTCGATACCCTGCGCGAGATCCAGTTCGACGGCATCGCCACGGTCTCGGTGTTCGCCTGGGAAGACCGCCCGGACGAATCCAACCGGATGATGCTGGAGCGGGTCAGCAGCGAGCTGTGCCGTTGAAACGAGCCCTGTGGCCTGACGAGCCAAGGCGGCCGGTATTTCACATACCGCCCTTTGTAGGAGCGAAGCTTGCTCGCGATGGACGTTAACGATGACACGTATTTTCTGACGAAACGCGGCGCCCTCGGGTTCATCGCGAGCAAGCTTCGCTCCTACAGCAATACGGCGGGTTCTATATAAGGAGGGCTTTGCGATGCGCATTGGTTTGGTGGGTTACGGCCATGGTGGCCGACATTTTCACGCGCCGCTGATTGCCAGCCTGCCCGGCGCGACCTTCGTCGGCGTGGTCACCCTGTCGGCCGAGCGCCGGCAGTTGCTGGCGGCGGAGCACCCCGGGGTGCGGGCCTTCGACAGCATCGAGCAACTGGTCGCGGCCGGGATCGACGGGCTGGTGATTTCCACCCCGCTGGAGGGTCGTGCGGCGCTGGTGCTGGAAGCCATCGAGCGCGGTGTCCCGGTGGTCAGCGACAAACCCTTCGCCAGCGACCTCGAACAGGCCAAGGTGCTGATCGAGGCCGCGCAAACCCGTCGGGTGCCGCTGAGCGTGTACATGAACCGGCGCTGGGACTCGGACTTCCTCACCCTGCGCAAGCTGATCGCCAGCGGCGCCCTGGGCAGCGTCAGCCGCTTCGAGTCGCGGGTCGAGCGCTATGTGCCGCAGGCCGTGGGCAATACCAGCGGCGGCGGGTTCCTGCGCGACCTCGGCAGCCATCTGGTGGACCAGGCCTTGCAGCTGTTCGGCCCGGTGACCCGGGTCTACGCCGAATTGCAGTACGCCCCCCAGGCGCCGACCTGCGACTACGGTTTTTTTCTCGCCCTGAGCCATGCCAATGGCGTGGTTTCACATTTATCCGGTAGTTGTCTGCAGAACTGCCAGGGGCCACGGTTCCGGGTCAGCGGTTCGGCCGGAAGCTATACGGTCGAGGGCCTGGATGGCCAGGAGCAGGCGCTGGTCGCCGGCCTGTCGCCGCAGACCGAGGGCGAGCGCTGGGGCGTCGAGGAACACCGTCGCTGGGGCTGGTTCGAGCAGGGCGAGATCCGTGAGCGGGTGGCTTCCGAGCGGGGCGACTGGTTGCAGTTCTATAAACAGTGGCAGGCGGCGCTGCAAGGGCAGGGGCCGCTGCCGGTGACCGCGGCCGAGGCCCTGGCCACCACCCGCGTGCTGGACGCCGCGCGCCTGAGCTGGCGCCAGCGCCAGGTGGTGGAAATGGCCGATTTCCGGTTGCAGAATGAATTTGGAATAAAATTCTAAAATGAGTTGATATAGAAATTATTTTCCAATAAAGTCATTTCCAGGTTGCCGACTAGCAGGGTTTCGCCAGCGTCACAGGCCGATTTCAGATCCGCCTTGAACCGAGTGAAACCCGCCAACAAAAACAAAACAGGTACCGTCGATGAAAACCTTCAGTTCCGTTGTGCACCTGCTTCGCCGCGCATTGCCGCGCCGCCATCCATTGTCCAGTCGAACACCTCGCCAAACACCCCGGCATGCCTTTGTCGTCCAGTCCCTGGTCCGCCTGCTTTGCGTCGAACGCAAGGGCGCGCTGGTGTGCTGCATGCCCGGCGCGCCGATCGTGCGTCTGCCTCACTGAGTGGTTTCTGCGCCTTATCCATAAAACCTACAAGAATGTGGAGAAAGACCTTTCATGAAGACCAAGACCCGTTTCGCCACGCTTGCCCTGTCCCTGCTGCTGGGCAGCGGCACGGCGTTCGCCGACCTGAAGATCGGCGTGAGCATGTCGCAGTTCGACGACACCTGGCTGACCTACCTGCGTGAATCCATGGACCACAAAGCCAAGTCGCTGCCGGACGGCGTCACGCTGCAGTTCGAGGACGCCCGGGCCGACGTGGTCAAGCAGCTGAGCCAAGTGGAAAGCTTTATCAGCCAGAAGGTCGACGCCATCGTGGTCAACCCGGTGGACACCGCGGCGACCCGCAAGATCACCGAAGCGGCGGTCAAGGCCGGGATTCCGCTGGTCTACGTCAACCGCCGGCCGGACGACCTGAACCTGCCCAAGGGCGTGGTCACCGTGGCCTCCAACGACCTGGAGGCCGGGCAGATGCAGATGCAGTACCTGGCCGACAAGATGGGCGGCAAGGGCGAGGTGGTGATCCTGCTGGGCGACTTGGCGAACAACTCCACCACCAACCGCACCAAGGGCGTCAAGGAAGTGCTGGCCAAGTACCCGGGGATCAAGGTCGAGCAGGAACAGACCGGGATCTGGCTGCGGGACAAGGCCATGACCCTGGTCAACGACTGGCTGACCCAGGGCCGCCAGTTCGATGCGGTGGTGGCCAACAACGATGAAATGGCCATTGGCGCCGCCATGGCGCTGAAACAGGCCGGGGTGGAGAAGGGCAGCGTGCTGATCGCCGGGGTCGACGGCACGCCCGATGGCCTGCGCGCGGTGCAGAAGGGCGACCTGGCGGTCTCGGTGTTCCAGGATGCCAAGGGCCAGGCCGACGGCTCGATCGACACCGCGGTGAAGATGGCCAAGCACGAGCCGGTGGAGCAGGCGGTGTGGGTGCCGTATCGCCTGATCACCCCGGAAAACGTCGCCCAGTTCAAATAAGCCCGGTTCAAATAGCCCGTCCGTTCCATCAACAACCATAAGCCGGCGGGGTGGCCCAGCTGCCCCGCGGATGGAGTACCTGATCATGTTCGCTTCAGCGACTGCTTCGAGCATCCCGACGACGGCTGTGCAGCCCGCCGCTCAGTCTGCCCAGTCTGTGTCCGAGCAGCAGCCTTACCTGCTGGAAGTCATCAACGTCAGCAAGGGTTTCCCCGGGGTTGTCGCCCTGTCCGATGTGCAGCTGCGGGTGCGCCCCGGCACGGTGCTGGCGCTGATGGGGGAGAACGGCGCGGGCAAGTCGACCCTGATGAAAATCATCGCCGGGATCTACCAGCCGGACGCCGGCGAGCTGCGCCTCAAGGGCCAGCGGGTGAGTTTCGAGACGCCGCTGGCGGCCTTGCAGGCGGGGATCGCGATGATCCACCAGGAACTCAACCTGATGCCGCACATGAGCATCGCCGAGAACATCTGGATCGGCCGCGAGCAGCTCAACGGCCTGCACATGGTCGATCACCGCGAGATGCACCGCTGCACCGCACTGCTGCTGGAACGCCTGCGGATCAACCTCGACCCCGAGGAGCAGGTGGGCAACCTGAGCATCGCCGAGCGGCAGATGGTGGAGATCGCCAAGGCGGTGTCCTACGACTCCGACATCCTGATCATGGACGAGCCGACCTCGGCCATTACCGAGAAAGAGGTGGCGCACCTGTTCTCGATCATCGCCGACCTCAAGGCCCAGGGTAAGGGCATCATCTATATCACCCACAAGATGAACGAAGTGTTCGCCATCGCCGATGAAGTGGCGGTGTTCCGCGACGGCGCCTACATTGGCCTGCAACGGGCCGACAGCATGGACGGCGACAGCCTGATCTCGATGATGGTCGGCCGCGAACTGAGCCAGTTGTTCCCGGTGCGCGAGAAGCCCATAGGCGAGCTGCTGATGTCGGTGCGCGACCTGCGCCTGGACGGGGTGTTCGAGGGCGTGTCCTTCGACCTGCACGCCGGGGAGATCCTCGGCATCGCCGGGCTGATGGGCTCGGGCCGCACCAACGTGGCCGAGACGATTTTCGGCATCACCCCCAGCGACGGCGGCGAGATCCGCCTTGACGGCCAGCCGGTGCGCATCAGTGATCCGCACATGGCGATCGAGAAGGGGTTTGCCCTGTTGACCGAGGACCGCAAGCTCAGCGGCCTGTTTCCCTGCCTGTCGGTCCTGGAAAACATGGAGATGGCGGTGCTGCCGCACTATGCCGGCAACGGTTTCATCCAGCAGAAGGCCCTGCGCGCCCTGTGCGAGGACATGTGCAAGAAGCTGCGGGTCAAGACCCCGTCCCTGGAGCAGTGCATCGACACCCTGTCCGGCGGCAACCAGCAGAAGGCCTTGCTCGCGCGCTGGCTGATGACCAACCCGCGGGTGCTGATCCTCGACGAACCGACCCGCGGCATCGACGTCGGCGCCAAGGCCGAGATCTACCGGCTGATCGCCTACCTCGCCGGCGAAGGCATGGCGGTGATCATGATTTCTTCGGAGCTGCCGGAAGTGCTGGGCATGAGCGACCGGGTGATGGTCATGCATGAGGGTGAGCTGATGGGCACCCTCGACCGCGCTGAAGCGACCCAGGAGAAGGTCATGCAACTGGCTTCGGGGATGTCCCTGGTCCACTAGCCGGCAAACGTATCAAGGCCATCGGCGAGGTGTGTTCGCCGCCGGCCATACAAGAAGAAGGTGAAGGCTTATGAACGCGATACTGGAAAACAAACCCGCGGCGGCGCCAGCCAGAACGCGCCGGCGCCTGCCCACCGAGCTGAGCATCTTCCTGGTGCTGATCGGCATCGGCCTGGTGTTCGAGCTGTTCGGCTGGATCGTGCGCGACCAGAGCTTCCTGATGAATTCCCAGCGCCTGGTGCTGATGATCCTGCAGGTGTCGATCATCGGCCTGCTGGCCATCGGCGTGACCCAGGTGATCATCACCACCGGCATCGACCTGTCGTCCGGCTCGGTGCTGGCGCTGTCGGCGATGATCGCCGCCAGCCTGGCGCAGACCTCGGACTTCACCCGCGCGGTGTTCCCGTCGCT
>NZ_JACNDE010000046.1:0-46715 GCF_017351415.1 Pseudomonas sp. FW305-25
GGGATGGCGCAGGACCTGTAGGAGCGAGCTTGCTCGCGATAAGGCCAGGCGGACGGTTTCGCCCTGGAATCAGTTGCTGGACAGCCGGTCGCCGCGGGCGAACTTCCAGGTGCGGATGATCTCCAGGCGATCGATATCCGACAGATCGCCGGTAAAGGGCGCGAACGGTGCCGCCAGGCGCACGATGCGTTGCGCCGCCTGGTCCAGCAGCGGCTGGCCGGAGGACTCCAGTACCAGCACCTCGTACAGCGAACCGTCGCGGTTGATCGAGACCATCAGCCGCAGGTTGCCGTAGATCTGCTTGCGCCGGGCTTCTTCCGGGTAGTTGAGGTTGCCGATGCGCTCGACCTTCTTGCGCCACTCGTCCTTGTACCAGGCGCCCTTGTCGCGCATGGTCGAGGCCGCGCTCAGGCGGTGGATGCGCGGGCGCTTGGCGTACAGCTGCTGCTCCTGGGCCAGTTCGGCCTCCAGGCTGGCGATGTCGCTGGACAGCTGCTCGCTGTCGAACGTCGGCACGGGAACCTTGGGTTTGGCCTCGGTCTTGACCTCTTCACGCTTGGTGACGGTCTTTTTCGGCTTCGGCGCGGTGGTGGCGACCGCGGCCTTGGGCGCGGCTTCCTTGACCTCGGTCTTGGCCGGAGGCGGCGGGGTGACCTTGTTCACCTTGTTTTCCTGGAACGGCGCCACTTCGGTGGTCTTCGGGATCGCTTTCTTGTCCAGGGTGCCGCTGCCTTGCTGGTTTTCCTGGGCGAGAAAATCGGCCTTCTTCGGCTTGGTCTCGCTCTTGAAGGTGGCCAGGGTGATTTCCAGGGTCTTGCTGATCTGCTTGGGTTCGGCGAAGGAGAAGCCCAGGCCGAGGATCAGCGCGATATGCAGCAGGGCGGCCAGGAACAGGGTAAACCCCAGGCGATCGGCCGGGCGCACGCCGCTGTGAGCCAGCTCGGGGGGCAGATCGGAAGGGAGAGCCATCAGCGGTTTACAAAAGTCATCAGCGGTTCACAAAAGTCATCAGTGGTTCAACATCACAAAAAGCATCACAAGACCAACATCGCGCGTTTCACAGGCGGCGCATGATAGCGCAATGTTGGTTTCAAGCCGTAAGCCTCAAGCTTCAAGCGACAAGCTGCATGTGACGCCGATCAAGCTTGTGGCTTGCGGCTCGCGGCTTGCAGCTTCTTCTCGATGGCATCCATCAGCATTGCGCCGATGTTGGTGCCAAAGGCGTTGTCGATCTCGCGGATGCAGGTCGGGCTGGTGACGTTGATTTCGGTCAGGTGCTCGCCGATCACGTCGAGCCCCACGAACAGCAGGCCTTTCTCGCGCAGGGTCGGGCCGACCTGTGCGGCGATCCAGCGATCTTTCTCGGTCAGCGGCCGGGCTTCGCCACGGCCCCCGGCAGCGAGGTTGCCACGGGTTTCACCCTGGGCGGGAATCCGCGCCAGGCAGTAATCCACAGGTTCGCCGTCGATCATCAGGATGCGTTTGTCGCCATCGACGATGGCCGGCAGGTACTCCTGGATCATGATCTGCTGCTTGCCGTGCTGGGTCAGGGTTTCGAGGATCACCGAGAGGTTCGGGTGGCCGGCGGTGTGACGGAAGATCGACGAGCCGCCCATGCCGTCCAGCGGCTTGAGGATCACGTCGCCGTGATGGTCGGCGAATTCGCGCAACACGTCCGGACGACGGCTGACGATGGTCGGCGGCGTGCACTGCGGGAACAGGGTGGCGAACAGCTTTTCATTGCAGTCACGCAGGCTCTGCGGCTTGTTGACCACCAGCACGCCGTCGCGCTCGGCCTGCTCCAGCAGGTAGGTGGAGTAGACGAACTCCATGTCGAACGGTGGGTCCTTGCGCATCAGGATCACGTCCAGCTCGCTCAGGGCGCTGTCGGTCTCGGCTTCCAGCTCGAACCACTTGTGCGGGTCGGCGAACACCTTCAGCGGACGCATCCGCGCCCGGGCCACGCCACCGGTCGCCTGGTACAGGTCGCGCTGTTCCATATAGAACAGGGTCCAGCCGCGCTCCTGGGCGGCCAGCAGCATGGCCAGCGAGCTGTCCTTCTTATAGGAGATGCTGGCGATAGGGTCCATGACAATCCCGACGCGAACGCTCATGGGCGGTTTCCTCGAAAATTAGTGGGCGCAATGGCTTGCAAAATTGGCGTCAGAGTGGCGTCCGGGCGGTTCCCGGTCAAGGAAAAACCACCGCGCCGGTCGGCCGATAGATTGCATGGGGAGAGTATGCTAAAAAGGCTCGCATGCCGTGCTCAGGCCTTGAACATCAAGGGCTTGAGGCATTGGCCACCAGTACGGGCAGAAAATCGATTCGCTGTGGCGATGGTAGAGCAGATATGGAACAGCAATCCAGCGCCCTCAAGGTGATGGTGATCGATGATTCGAAGACGATTCGCCGCACGGCCGAAACGCTGCTGAAGAATGTGGGCTGTGAAGTCATCACCGCGGTCGACGGTTTCGAGGCCCTGGCCAAGATCGCCGACAACCACCCGGGCATCATTTTCGTCGACATCATGATGCCGCGGCTCGATGGCTATCAGACCTGCGCGTTGATCAAGAACAACAGCGCGTTCAAGTCCACGCCGGTGATTATGCTGTCCTCCAAGGACGGCCTGTTCGACAAGGCCAAGGGCCGCATCGTCGGTTCTGACCAGTTTTTGACCAAGCCTTTCAGCAAGGAAGAGCTGCTGAGCGCGATCAAGGCCCATGTGCCGGGGTTCGCCGCAGTAGAACAAGCACATTGAGGTTCGGCCAGCGGGCCGCACGCCTATTCGTATGGGGAAGACCATGGCTCGTATTCTGATCGTCGATGACTCGCCGACTGAAATGTACAAACTGACCGGCATGCTGGAAAAGCACGGCCATGAAGTCCTGAAGGCCGAAAACGGCGCCGACGGCGTGGCCCTGGCGCGCCAGGAAAAGCCCGACGCGGTCCTGATGGACATCGTCATGCCCGGCCTCAATGGTTTCCAGGCTACCCGTCAGTTGACCAAGGACGCGGAAACCAGCCATATCCCGGTGATCATCATCACCACCAAGGATCAGGAAACCGACAAGGTCTGGGGTACTCGCCAGGGCGCCAAGGATTACCTGACCAAGCCGGTCGACGAAGACACCCTGATCAAGACCCTGAACAGCGTCCTGGCCGGCTGACCGCCCGCGCCATGGCCGAGTCGCAAACCGCCTTCGAACTGCTGCTCGAGATCGACCAGCGCTGCCGCCTGCTGGCAGCCGACCTGCCTTCCCAGGAAACCCGCCAGCACGGCTGGAGCGGTATCGGCTTTCGCATCGGCGAGCATTGGTATGTGGCGCCGATGGGCGAAGTCAGCGAAGTCCTGCACGAGCCCCGTTACACCTTGCTGCCCGGGGTCAAGCCCTGGGTGAAAGGCGTGGCCAACCTGCGCGGACGGCTGCTGCCGATCATGGACCTGTGCGGGTTCTTCGGCCATGAGCTGTCGGCCCTGCGCAAGCAGCGGCGGGTGCTGGTGGTCGAGCACAAAGAGGTGTTCGCCGGCTTGATGGTGGACGAGGTGGCCGGCATGCAGCACTTCGAGCAGAGCAGCCTGGAAACCGCGGCCAGCGCTAGCGAACAGGGCGCCATCACGCCGTATCTGCGGGGGTATTTCCCGTGCGAGCAGGTCTGGTGGGTATTCAGTCCCTTCGCCCTGGCGCAGTCGCCGGGGTTCCTGGATGTGGCGCTGTAGGGGCAGGGGGGGCGCCTAGCCCTTGCCCGCGAAACGGATGACGCGGTTTTGCAGGTTCACCGCATGATGCTCATCGCGGGCAACAGAACAACCGGAATTCAGGTGTGCAGATGCTAAAAGCCAACCCAGGCAAGCCAATGGAAGGATCGCGCAGCCGCTCGCAGATCATCGTGCTGTTCATCGCCCTGATCGTGTTCATCATGCTGCTGTTCGCCAACTTCGCTTACCTCAACACCCAGGCCACGTACGACAAGCAGTACATCGGCCACGCCGGCGAGTTGCGGGTGCTGTCCCAGCGCATCGCCAAGAACGCCACGGAAGCCGCGGCGGGCAAGGCCGCGGCATTCAAGCTGCTGGGCGATGCGCGCAACGATTTCGCCCAGCGCTGGGGCTACCTGAAAAAAGGCGACCCGGCCACCGGGCTGCCCGCCGCGCCGGTGGCGGTGCGTCAGGAAATGCGCGCGGTGCAGCAGGACTGGGACAAGCTGCTGCACAACGCCGACGCGATCCTGACCAGCGAACAGACCGTATTGTCCCTGCATCAGGTGGCCGCGACCCTGGCGGAAACCGTGCCGCAGTTGCAGGTCGAGTATGAAAAGGTCGTGGAGATCCTCCTGCAACGCGGCGCTCCGGCCGCCCAGGTGGCCATGGCGCAACGCCAGTCGTTGCTCGCCGAGCGCATTCTCGGTGCGGTGAATACTGTGCTGGCCGGCGACGAAAACGCGGTGCAGGCCGCGGATGTCTTCGGCCGTGACGCGGCGCGCTTCGGCCAGGTGCTCAGCGGCATGCTCCAGGGCAATCCGACCCTGAAGATCAGCCAGGTCGAGGACCGCGATGCGCGGGCGCGCCTGACCGAGATCAGCGAGCTGTTCCAGTTCGTCTCCGGCTCAGTGGACGAAATCCTCGAAACCTCCCCCGAGCTGTTCCAGGTCCGCGAGTCGGCGAGCAATATCTTCAGCCTGTCGCAGACCCTGCTCGACGAGGCCTCGCACCTGGCCATCGGCTTCGAGAACCTGGCCGGCGGCCGTTCGCTGGATACCATCGGCGGTTATGTCCTGGGCCTGGCGGCGCTGGCCTCGATCATCCTCATTGGCCTGGTGATGGTCCGCGAAACCAATCGCCAATTGCACGAGACCGCGGAGAAGAACGAGCGCAACCAGAACGCGATCATGCGTTTGCTGGACGAGATCGAAGACCTGGCCGACGGCGACCTCACCGTGACCGCCTCGGTGACCGAGGACTTCACCGGCACCATCGCCGACTCGATCAACTATTCCGTGGACCAGCTGCGCGACCTGGTGGCGACCATCAACCTCACCGCCGGCCAGGTCGCCGGCGCGGTGCAGGAAACCCAGGCCACCGCGATGCAACTGGCCGAAGCCTCGGAGCATCAGGCCCAGCAGATTTCCGAGGCCTCCACCGCGATCAACGAAATGGCCCAGTCGATCGATCAGGTGTCGGCCAACGCCGCCGAGTCCTCGGCGGTGGCCGAGCGTTCGGTGGAGATCGCCAACAAGGGCAACGAGGTGGTGCACAACACCATCCACGGCATGGACAACATCCGCGAGCAGATCCAGGACACCGCCAAGCGCATCAAGCGCCTGGGCGAGTCGTCCCAGGAAATTGGCGACATTGTCAGCCTGATCGATGACATTGCCGACCAGACCAATATCCTCGCCCTCAACGCGGCGATCCAGGCCTCCATGGCCGGGGATGCCGGGCGCGGCTTCGCGGTGGTGGCCGATGAGGTGCAGCGCCTGGCGGAACGTTCTTCGGCGGCGACCCGGCAGATCGAGACCCTGGTGCGGGCGATCCAGACCGACACCAACGAGGCGGTGATCTCCATGGAGCAGACCACCTCGGAAGTGGTGCGCGGCGCCCGGCTGGCGCAGGATGCCGGGGTGGCCCTGGAAGAAATCGAAGGCGTCTCCAAGACCCTGGCGGCGCTGATCCAGAGCATCTCCAACGCCGCCCAGCAGCAGACGTCGTCGGCCGGACAGATATCCTTGACCATGAACGTGATCCAGCAGATCACTTCACAGACTTCGTCCGGCTCGACCGCGACGGCCGAGAGCATCGGCAACCTGGCGAAAATGGCCAGCCAGCTGCGGCGCTCGGTGTCCGGTTTCACCTTGCCGGCCAGTCGCGAGCAGACGCCGCGGGACAACCGCTGAGGCCGGAGCACGACTTTGATGGGAATGGTAATGGGTGATCGGCACGACTATGTGGCCCTGGAATGGGTCAAGGGCGAAATTGCCGAAACGCTGAAGCAGGCCCACCAGGCGCTCGATCATCTGGTCGACGAGCCGCAGGCGGTGGAAGCGCTCGAGCAGTGCCTGGACTGCATCCATCAGGTCCACGGCAGCCTGCAGATGGTCGAGTTCTATGGGGCGGCGCTGCTCGCCGAAGAAATGGAAGCCCTGACCCTGGCCCTGCGCGAGCACCGCGTGGCCCAGCGGGACGAGGCGATCTATCTGCTGCGCCAAGCCATCAGCCAGTTGCCGCAGTACCTCGACCGGGTGCAAAGCGCGCGTCGCGACCTGCCGCTGGTGGTGTTGCCGCTGCTCAACGACCTGCGCAGCGCCCGGGGCGAAGGCCTGCTGAGCGAAACCAGCCTGTTCAGCCCGCAGCTGCCGGACCTGCCGGCGCTGGACCAGGCGGCACTGAACCGCCTGGCGCCCCCCGACCTGACCATCCTGCTGCGCAAGTTGCGGCACATGCTGCAAACCGCGTTGGTCGACCTGCTGCGCGAACAGGATGTGAAAAACAGCCTGGGCTATATGGCCAAGGTCTTCGAGCGCCTCCAGGTGTTGTGCCAGAACGCCCCGCTGGGGCCCTTGTGGCAGATCGCCCTGGCCCTGGTGGAAGGCATGGGCAGCGGGGCGATCGCCAACAGCCCGGCGGTGCGCAGCCTGCTCAAGGATGCCGACCGCGAACTCAAGCGCCTCTATGAACAAGGCATCGCCGGGGTCAACCAGGCGGCCCCCGACGAACTGCTGAAAAGCCTGCTGTTTTACATCGCCAAGGCCCGTTACCCCACCGCGCAGATGCAGACCATGAAAGACACCTACGGACTCGATGACGCTTTGCCCGACAATGCGCTGGTCGACCAGGAGCGGGCGCGCATGGCCGGTCCCGACCGCGACGCCATGCGCTCGGTGCTGGCGGCCCTGTGCGAAGAGCTGGTGCGGGTCAAGGAACGCCTGGACTTGTTCGTGCGCAGCGACCGCCAGCACGCGTCGGACCTAGACAGCCTGCTGGCGCCCCTGCGGCAGATCGCCGATACCCTGGCGGTGCTGGGTTTCGGCCAGCCACGCAAGGTCATCATCGACCAGCTGGCGGTGGTGCTGAGCCTGGCCCAGGGCCAGCGCGAACCGAATGACGCGGTGCTGATGGATGTGGCCGGGGCCCTGCTGTATGTCGAGGCGACCCTGGCCGGCATGGTCGGCCCGGCCGAACCCGAGAGCCGCGAAGAAAGCCGCCTGCCGACCACCGACCTGACCCAGATCCACCAACTGGTGATCAAGGAGGCGCGGATCTGCCTGCAACAGGCCAAGGACCTGATCGTCGACTACATCGATGCCGGTTGGGACCGCGAACACTTGCAGGCGCTGCCGGAGCTGCTGACCCAGGTGCGCGGCGCCCTGGCGATGATTCCCCTGGGCCGTGCGGCGGGCCTGCTGCAAGCCTGCATCGGCTTCGTGCGCGAACACCTGCTGCTGGACCCGCGCCAGCCCGGCTGGCAGCAGCTGGACAATCTGGCCGACGTGATCACCAGCATCGAGTATTACCTGGAGCGCCTGAGCGACGATCCCCAGGCGCCGGGGGAAAAGATTCTCGACGTGGCCGAGCAGGGCCTGGCCGCGCTGGGCTATGCGCCACAAAAGCGGGCGCCGGACGAGTGGCTGCCGAACGAACAGGTGCCGCTGCTCAGCGATGTGCTCAGCCCCAACGAAGCCCTGGTGATGCAGGACCTGCAGGAACTGGACAGCCCGGAAGTGGCGCAGTCTCTGGCCGATGTACTGGCCAGCCCGGTCTCGGCGCTCAACCCGCCAGCGCTGGACACGCCGGGCAGCCTGTTGCCGCCGCCGGGCGATGAAGCGCCGGTGGACGACGAACTGCGCGAAGTCTTCCTCGAAGAGACCGACGAAGTGCTCGACGTGCTGCGCGAGTACCTGCCGCGCTGGGTCGCCGAGCCCCACGGCAAGGCGGCGCTGGGCGAACTGCGCCGGGCCTTCCACACCCTCAAGGGCAGCGGGCGGATGGTGCGCGCGCTGGTGCTGGGCGAGCTGGCCTGGGCCGTGGAGAACCTGCTCAACCGGGTCCTGGAACACAGCGTGGAGCCTGGGCCGCAGGTGCGGCAATTGCTTGAAGAGGTCGTGCAGTTGCTGCCGGAGCTGGTCGCCGAGTTCGCCGCCCAGGCCCAGCGCCAGCGCGACGATGTCGACCGCCTGGCTGCCCGGGCGCATGCCCTGGCCAAGGGCGACACGGCGTCGCTAGACGGCTTGGCAGACGGCTTGGCAGACGAGCTCGACCCGCAGTTGCTGGAGATCTTCCGCAACGAAGCCGAAACCCATCTGGAGAGCATCAAGCGCTTTCTCGATCAGGCTGCCGAGCACCTGCCGCTGCAGGCCAGCGACGAATTGCAGCGCGCCTTGCACACCCTCAAGGGCAGCGCCTACATGGCCGGCGTGCTGCCGATCGCCGAGCTGGCGGCGCCGCTGGACCTGCTGGCCCGGGAATATCGCGCGCATCTGATGGCCCTGGACCTGGACGAGGTCGAGCTGCTGCTGGAGGCTGAAGGCCTGTTTCGCCGCAGCCTGCAACAGCTGGGCAGCGATCCGCTGGCGCCCATCGAAGGCGCCGCCGACCTGATCGAACGGGTCAAGGCACTGACCGCCGAGCGCCTGGAAGCCCTGCTCAACGCGCCCAATACCGGGCTGCGGATCAAGCGCGATGCGCAATTGATCAGCAGCTTCCTGGCCCAGGGCATGGACATCCTGCTGGATGCCGAAAACCTGCTGCGCCGCTGGCAACAGCACCCCGGCGAGCGCCAGGAGCTCAGCGCACTGCTGGACGAGTTGACCACCCTTGGCGAAGGCGCGCACCTGGCGGACCTGCAGTCGATGGATGAGCTGTGCGAAGCGCTGCTGGACCTGTACGGCGCCGTGGAAGAAAGCAGCCTGGCGGTGGGCGAACGGTTTTTCCATGAGGCGGAAAACGCCCACGAAGCCCTGATCAACATGCTCGACGAACTGGCCGCCGGCCAGGAAGTCAGCCCGCAACCGGCCATGGTCCGGGCCTTGCGCGAACTGCTCGAGGAAAGCCTCGACCCCTCGGCCATGGGCCTGATCCGCAGCGACGGCAGCCGCACCCTGAGCATCACCGACCTGGCCAGTGTCACCGCCGAGATGGAGCAGGGGGCGCAGATCGAGGTGGAGGAGCCGGATGACGAGATCGTGGCGATCTTCCTCGAAGAGGCGATGGATATTCTCGAAAGCGCCGACCAGGCCTTGCAGCGCTGGCTGGCCGACCCGGACAACGGCGCGCCGCTGTCTTCCCTGCAGCGCGACTTGCACACCCTCAAGGGCGGCGCGCGCATGGCCGAAGTCGGGCCGGTGGGCGACCTGGCCCAGGAACTGGAGAACCTCTACGAAGGCCTGGTGGATCGCCGTTACCAGCATGGCGAGGCCTTGGTCGATCTGCTGCAACGCAGCCATGCGCAACTGGCGCTGCTGTTGCAGCAATTGCAGGCACAGCAAGCGCTGAGCGACCCCAAGGTGCTGATCGAAGCGATCCGCGGTTTTCGCCAGCGCAGCGGGGTCACCAGCGAGGTGTCCGAGGCCGCGGTGACCGACGATTCGGCGGCTCACGATCCGGAGCTGCTGGAGATCTTCCTCGAAGAAGGCTTCGACATCCTCGACAGTTCGGGAGCGGCGCTGACGCGCTGGCAGGCCGAGCCGGCCAGCCGCCAGGAAGTGGAAACCCTGTTGCGCGACCTGCATACCCTCAAGGGCGGCGCGCGCATGGTGGAGATCGTGCCGATCGGCGATCTGGCCCATGAACTGGAGTTTCTCTATGAGGGCCTGTCCGCGGGTCTACTGCAACCGAGCCCGGCGCTGTTCGGCCTGTTGCAGAAAAGCCAGGACCGCCTGGCGCAGATGCTCGACGCCGCCCGCGCCGAACAACCGATCAAGCCGGCCGACAGCCTGATCGAGGCGATTCGCGGCTTTACTCATCCGGCCCAGGCCGAAGCGCCGCCTCTGTTGCTGCCCGACCTTAGCCCGCCGAGCAAACCCGAACCGCCGGTGGCGCAGGCGGAAGCGGCGGTGGCCGGGGATATGGTCAAGGTCTCGGCCGAGCTGCTGGACGACCTGGTCAACCTGGCCGGGGAAACCTCGATCTTCCGTGGGCGCATCGAGCAACAGGTCAACGATGCGCGGGTGGCCCTGAGCGAAATGGAAACCACCATCGAGCGTATCCGCGACCAGTTGCGCCGCCTGGACACCGAAACCCAGGGGCGGATTCTCAGCCGCCAGCAGGTCGAGGCCGAGCGCCTGGGCTACGAGGAATTCGACCCGCTGGAGATGGACCGCCATTCGCAGTTGCAGCAACTGTCGCGGGCCCTGTTCGAGTCGGCGTCCGACCTGCTCGACCTCAAGGAAACCCTGGACCGGCGCAACCAGGACGCGGAAAACCTGTTGCAGCAGCAAGGGCGGGTCAATACCGAATTGCAGGAAGGCCTGATGCGCACGCGCATGGTGCCGTTCGAGCGCCTGGTGCCGCGCCTCAAGCGCATCGTCCGCCAGGTGGCGGAGGAGTTGGGCAAGGATGTCTCGTTCAGCGTCGGCAACGCCGAGGGCGAGATGGACCGCAACGTGCTGGAGCGCATGGTTGCGCCCCTGGAGCACATGCTGCGCAACGCCGTCGACCATGGCCTGGAGTCCGCCGAGGTGCGCCGTGCCTCGGGCAAGCCGGAGCAGGGGCGGATCACCCTGGACCTGTCCCACGAAGGCGGCGATATCGTTTTCGACATGCGCGACGACGGCGCCGGGGTGCCGCTGGAGGCGGTGCGGCGCAAGGCGATCAAGCGTGGCCTGCTCGCCCCCAATGCCGAGATCAGCGACCGTGACGTGCTGCAATTCATCATGCAGCCGGGGTTTTCCACGGCGGAGAAAATCACCCAGATTTCCGGGCGCGGGGTGGGCATGGACGTGGTCCATGAAGAGGTGCGCCAGCTCGGCGGCTCGATGACCATCGACTCGATCCCGGGGCAGGGCGTGCATTTCCGCATCCGCCTGCCGTTCACCCTGTCGGTCAACCGCGCGCTGATGGTGCAGTGCCTGGAGGAGCAGTACGCGATCCCGCTGAACACCATCGAAGGCATCGTGCGGGTGCTGCCCAACGAACTGGAAAGCCATTACCAGCTCGACCCGCCCCATTACGTATACGCCGGCCAGCGCTATGAGCTGTGCTACCTCGGCGAGCTGCTGCACACCGTGGCCCGGCCGAAGCTGCTGGGGCAGAGCCTGCCGCTGCCGGTGCTGCTGGTGCACTACAACGAACACCGGATCGCCGTGCAGGTGGATGCCATGGCCGGCACCCGGGAGATTGTGGTCAAGAGCCTGGGACCGCAGTTCGCGGCGGTGCAGGGCCTGTCCGGCGCGACCATCCTCGGCGATGGCCGGGTGGTGCTGATCCTCGATCTGCTGGCGCATATCCGCGCCCTGCAAACGCGCTTGCCGGCGCCGCGCATGGCGGCCGGCGACGAAGTGATTGCCGAGGTCGAACCGCTGCGGCCGAGGCTGGTGCTGGTGGTCGACGATTCGGTGACGGTGCGCAAGGTCACCAGCCGCCTGCTGGAACGCCACGGCATGAACGTGCTGACCGCCAAGGACGGGGTCGACGCCATGGCGCTGTTGCAGGAACACACCCCGGACCTGATGCTGCTGGACATCGAGATGCCGCGCATGGACGGCTTCGAAGTGGCGATGCAGGTGCGCGCCGACCCGCGCCTGCACCAGCTGCCGATCATCATGATCACTTCGCGCACCGGCCAGAAACACCGCGACCGGGCCATGGCCATCGGCGTCAACGACTACCTCGGCAAGCCTTACCAGGAGTCGGTGCTGCTGGAGAGCATCGCCCAGTGGAGCAGACCCCATGCATGACTACCGCGCCAGCTTCCTCACCGGACTGCTGCTGCCCTTGGCCGACCGCACCCTGATCCTGCCCAACGTCGCGGTGGCCGAATTGATCGACTATCAGCGCGGCGAGCCGGCCAGCGACGCGCCGCCCTGGTACCTGCGCTCTGTTGCCTGGCGCGACCGCCAGCTGCCGCTGATCAGCTTCGAAGCCGCTTGCGGCCAGCCCCTGGCCATCGGCGAGCGCGCGCGCATCGTCGTGCTCAATACCCTGGGCGGTCGCGAGCGCCTGAAGTTCATCGCCCTGGTGATCCAGGGCATCCCGCGTTCTTGCCGGCTCGACAGCCAGCTGAGCTACGTCGATGTGCCGCTGTGCCGGCTGGAGAAGGCCGCGGTACAGGTGGGGGAGCAGGTGGCGAAGATCCCGGATTTGTTGGGGTTGGAGGAGATGCTAGTGAAGGCGGGGTTGTCCTAGATCCTGCCGAACGGCTTGATCGGTCCCTTTTTGGGACTGATGGGGCGCCACTGATCTGGAGGAGCGGCCGGTTGACGTTCGATTGCCTGCGATGGCCTCGCTGCTGATGTTGGACGGTGTACATATCCATTCCTGCGGTCACGGCTACTTATGGTTCCGCCCTTACGGCGGGTCACTTTTGGCAAACGCCCGGAATGCCGGCCCAGCCAAAAGTAACCAAAAGGTCTCGCCCCTGGCGTACGGCCTTCGCTGCGCTCAGGTTCCCTCGCTCCGGCGTCCATCAGGGGGCATCGACTCCGGTCGGCTTCGCTTCGACCTCCATACGATGTCCTCGACTGCGTCGAGGGGCGCTGCGCGCCTGTCCCCTGATGAACGCCTCCACTCGGCCTCCCGATGGGGCGGGTAGATCAAGATCAAAAGCTGCGCCATGCGCGACCTACCGGTCGGCGCTAACTCCTGTAGCCGCTGCCGAGCCCGCGAGGCTGCGATCGACCCCGCAGGGGGCGCAGGGATTTTGAAACCGCTGGAGGACCTGCGGTCCTATCGCAGCCTGCGGCAGCGGCTACAGGTTTGGGGAGGCATCAGGGGGGAGTGGGGCAGATCTGGTTTTGCTGAAGGCAATGGCAACACATTGCGGGTTGTCGCTGGTTTTTTGCATAGCCATAGTGGGTTTGCCGCCGACGCATCGGTGGCCGATCTTAGCCGGTCGAAACTGTTCACGGACGCACAAGCGCCCTCCTATAATGCTGGCGCTTTTTGCTGCCTGCATTTGCTATGGCGGCTGTGCGTGGGACACCTGCGGGTGTGCCGGACTTCCGTGAATGGTCCGGTCGGCTAACCCGCGTACAGCTGCCACCCTCTTTGTTTAGCCGCATAGGGTGGTAACTCTTCAGCATTCACGGAGAAATACCCATGACGGACTTCATCCCGCTACACAGCAATCTCACCACCACCCCAGTGCTCTACCTCAACCCCAACGCCCCGGCATCCGACCTGCACGGTTGTGCCGTCCAGCGCCTCAAGGCCACCCGCGACCTGATGCACAGCCTCAACTGCCTGAGCCTCAAAGGCGTCCACGACCAGGACTTGCAACACATCGTCAATGCAGCCCATCTGCTGCTGCAGGATGGCTGCGATGCGCTGGATGCGTTGCAGTGGCGGATCGTGGGTTAAGCGCAGCGTTGTTTCCGGGCGTAGGCGAAATGGCTACGCCCTTGATCATTACCCTCACCGTAACGATCCATCACTCTGCTTGATTGATGCCATGCCTCCTGCGCTCCTAAGGTAGCGGCCACGACAGCGAACCCGTGGAGTGAGCATGACAACAACAATATCCCCCGACTCGCGCTGGACGCGGCGGCGCGCTGAAAAGCAGCGGCGTCTCGAGCAGGTGCGGGGTCTCACCGATGGTGCGGTGTTGCCCACCGACAAGATAGTCGCGGCGCTGGAGGCGTTGATTCTGCCCGGCGACCGCGTGGTGCTGGAGGGCAACAACCAGAAGCAGGCGGACTTCCTGTCGCGCTCCCTGGCCAAGGCCGACCCGGGCCGCCTGCACGACCTGCACATGATCATGCCCAGCGTCGGCCGCTCGGAGCACCTGGACCTGTTCGAACGCGGCATCGCCCGCAAGCTCGACTTCTCCTTCGCCGGCACCCAGAGCCTGCGCATCAGCCAGTTGCTGGAAGACGGCCTGCTGGAAATCGGCGCCATCCACACCTACATCGAGCTCTATGCGCGGCTGGTGGTGGACCTGATCCCCAACGTGGTGCTCTCGGCCGGGTTCATGGCCGACCGCGCGGGCAATATCTATACCGGGCCGAGCACCGAGGACACCCCGGCGCTGATCGAGCCGGCGGCGTTCAGCGATGGCATCGTCATCGTCCAGGTCAACCAGCTGGTGGACGACGTCAGCGAGTTGCCGCGGGTGGATATCCCGGCGTCCTGGGTCGATTTCGTGGTGGTGGCCGACAAGCCGTTCTATATCGAGCCGCTGTTCACCCGCGACCCGCGCCACATCAAGCCGGTGCATGTGCTGATGGCGATGATGGCGATCCGCGGCATCTATGAAAAACACAAGGTCCAGTCGCTCAACCACGGCATCGGCTTCAACACCGCGGCCATCGAGCTGATCCTGCCGACCTACGGCGAATCCCTGGGCCTGAAAGGCAAGATCTGCCGCAACTGGACCCTCAACCCCCACCCGACCCTGATCCCGGCCATCGAAAGTGGCTGGGTGGAAAGCGTGCATTGCTTCGGCACCGAACTGGGCATGGAAAACTACATCGCCGCGCGGCCGGATGTGTTCTTCACCGGGCGCGACGGTTCGTTGCGTTCCAACCGGATGTTCTGCCAGCTGGCCGGGCAGTACGCGGTGGACCTGTTTATCGGCGCGACCCTGCAGGTCGATGGCGACGGCCATTCCTCCACCGTGACCCGCGGCCGCCTGGCCGGCTTCGGCGGTGCGCCGAACATGGGCCACGACCCCCGTGGCCGGCGCCACGGCACCCCGGCCTGGCTGGATATGCGCCACGACGACGCGCAACAACCGATGCTGGAGCGAGGCAAGAAGCTGGTGGTGCAGATGGTCGAGACTTTCCAGGAAGGCGGCAAACCCACCTTCGTCGAAACCCTCGACGCCGTGGAAGTAGCGAAGAAAAGCGGCATGCCCCTGGCGCCGATCATGATCTATGGCGACGACGTCACCCACCTGCTGACCGAGGAGGGCATCGCCTACCTGTACAAGGCGCGTTCCCTGGAAGAGCGCCAGGCGATGATCGCGGCGGTGGCCGGGGTGACTGCCATCGGCCTGCGCCACAACCCGAAAGACACCGCGCGCATGCGCCGCGAAGGCCTGATCGCCTTGCCCGAAGACCTCGGTATCCGCCGCACCGACGCCAGCCGCGAGCTGCTGGCGGCGAAAAGCGTCGCCGATCTGGTGGAGTGGTCGGGTGGCCTGTACAACCCGCCCGCCAAGTTCAGGAGCTGGTAAATGCACGCCTTCAACCTGCAAAGCAAACCCCTGAGCCTGGCCGAGCGCCTGGCGGACCTGGCGGTGGACGCGCTGATCGACGAAGCCGACCTGTCGCCGAAACCGGCCCTGGTCGACCGTCGCGGCAACGGCGCCCATAGCGATCTGCACCTGGGGCTGATGCACGCCTCGGCGCTGTCGCTGTGGCCGGCCTTCAAGGAAATGGCCGACGCCGCCAGCGTGTTCGGCGCGGTTGGCCTGCCCCTGCGCGAAGCCCTGGGCCGCATCGGCCGTGAAGGCGAGGCGGCGATGCTCGCTACGACTCACGGGGTGAACACTCATCGTGGCGCGATCTGGGCCCTGGGCCTGTTGGTGGCCGCCGCCGCGCTGGAACCTCAGGCCAATACGGCAGACGCCCTGTGCCTGCGGGCCGCGCGCCTGGCGCTGCTGGACGACCGTTACGCGCCGCGACCCCTCAGCCACGGCGCGCAAGTGGCGCTGCGCTATGGCGTGCGCGGTGCCCGCGAAGAAGCCCAGCTGGGCTTTCCGGCGGTGCTGCAACGGGGCCTGCCGCAACTCGAGCGCAGCCGTGCCCAGGGGCATGGCGAACAGAACGCCCGGCTCGATGCGCTGTTGGCGATCATGACCGGCCTGGCCGATACCTGCGTGCTCTATCGCGCCGGCGAGGCGGGCCTGCGGGCCATGCAACAGGGCGCCCAGGCGGTGCTCGACGCCGGCGGCAGCGCCAGCCTGGCCGGGCGTCGCCGCCTGCATGAGCTGGACCAGTGCCTGGTGGCCTTGAACGCCTCGCCCGGTGGCGCCGCGGACTTGCTCGCGGCCTGCCTGCTGATCGACCGGATCGCCTCCGGCGCCGCCTTTATCCAGGGAGCTGTGTGATGGAAACCTTGTCTTTTGAATTTCCCGCCGGGCAACCCGCCCGGGGCCGGGCGCTGGTGGGCTGTGTCGGCTCGGGCGACCTGGAGGTGCTGCTTGAACCCGGGCAGCCCGGCAAGCTGAGCATTCAGGTGCAGACCTCGGTCAACGGCAGCGCGTCGCGCTGGCAGCATCTGTTCGAGCGCATGTTCGACGGCCAGACGCCGCCGGCCCTGAGCATCGATATCCATGATTTTGGCGCCACCCCGGGCGTGGTGCGCCTGCGCCTGGAGCAGGGCTTCGAGGAGATCGGCCATGACTGACAGCGCCCGTTTGCTCAATAAGCACAGCTTCGTCGAACTCGGTGCCCGGCAGCGGGCCAAGGCCCTGCTCGACGCCGGCAGCTTTCGCGAGTTGCTCGACCCGTTCCAGCGCGTCATGTCGCCGTGGCTGGCGCGCCAGGGCGTGGTGCCCCAGGCCGATGACGGGGTAGTGATCGCCAAGGGCCGCATCGACGGCCTGCCGGTGGTGATCGCCGCCATCGAAGGCGCGTTCCAGGGCGGCAGCCTCGGCGAGGTCGGTGGGGCGAAGATCGCCGGCGCCCTGGAGCTGGCGGCCGAAGACAACCGCAAGGGCATTGCTACCCGTGCCGTACTGCTGCTGGAAACCGGCGGCGTGCGCCTGCAGGAAGCCAACCTCGGGCTGGCGGCGATTGCCGACATTCACGCAGCCATCGTCGACTTGCGCCAGTACCAGCCGGTGATCGGTGTGGTGGCCGGCAGCGTCGGCTGTTTTGGCGGCATGTCGATTGCCGCCGGGTTGTGCAGCTACCTGCTGGTGACCCAGGAGGCGCGCCTGGGCCTCAACGGTCCGCAGGTGATCGAGCAGGAAGCCGGCCTCGAGGAATACGACTCCCGCGACCGACCCTTTATCTGGAGCCTGACCGGCGGCGAGCAGCGTTTCGCCAGTGGCCTGGCGGACCGCTATGTGGCCGACGATGTGGCGCAGATCCGCCAACAGGTCGGCGAACTGTTGGCCCAGGGCCTGCCCAGCGCGCAACGCAGCCGGCAGGCCGAGCTGTACCTGCAACGCCTGGCCCGGCTGGACAGCCATCCACAGATCGACCCGGCGACGGTTCGCCAGCTGTATCGAGGAGACCGCTCATGAGTGCTTATTCCCTGCGGGGCCTGCATTGGTTCACGGCCCTGAGCGCGGGCGCCGCCCCGGTAGCGGGTTTGCCGGCCTCGTTGAAGGTGGCGGACGCCACGCTGGAGCAGCAACCGGTGCGGTTTATCGCCGTGGTCGCCGACCCGGCCAACCCTTTTGTGCGGGCGCGCAATGGTGAGGTCGGCCTGCTGGAAGGCTGGGGCCTGGCCAAGGCGGTGGACGACGCGATCGAGGCCGACCGTGAGCAGAGCGTCAAGCGCGCGCTGATCGCCATCGTCGACGTGCCCAGCCAGGCCTATGGGCGTCGCGAAGAGGCCCTGGGCATCCATCAGGCCCTGGCCGCGGCCGCCGACAGCTATGCCTGGGCCCGGCTGGCCGGGCATCCGGTGATCGGCCTGCTGGTGGGCAAGGCCATGTCCGGGGCCTTCCTGGCCCACGGTTACCAGGCCAACCGCCTGATCGCCCTGCGCGATCCGGGGGTGATGGTGCACGCCATGGGCAAGGTCTCGGCGGCGCGGGTCACCCTGCGCAGCGTCGAGGAACTGGAGGCCCTGGCCGCCAGCGTGCCGCCCATGGCCTATGACATCGACAGCTATGCCAGCCTCGGCCTGCTCTGGGAGACCTTGTCGGTCAGCCAGATCGAACAGCCGAGCGCCGATGACCTGACCCTGGTGCGGCAATGCCTGGGCCAGGCGATTACCGATGTGCGCACCCACGGCCGCGATCTGTCGGGGCGCCTGGGGGCCAGCAACCGTGGCGCTTCCAGCCGGGTCCGCCAGCTGTTGCGCGAGCAATGGTGAGCGCCATGACCAGCGCCTTGCTGCCCCATGACCTGCTGTGGGGCCTGCCCCCGCAACAACTGCCCGCCGATGCCCCGGCCTGGGCGGTGGCGGCCATGGCTGCCGGGCAACCGGTGGTGGTGCGCCGTGCATTGACCGCGCCCGGGCAGGTGGCGGTGGGCGTGCGTGGGCGGCTGCGGGAACAGCGCTACGGGACGCTGATGGCGGTGGCGGCCATCGAACGTCGGGTGCGCCCGGAAGCGCTGTGCCATGTCGAGTCGGATCGGGCCTGGCCAGCGCTCCAGGCACTGGCTCGGTTGCGTGAACCTTTGGATGCCCGCGGCCTGGCCTGGGGTGTCAGCGGCAGCGCCGGTTTTGAACTGGCCAGTGGTGTGCCGGCACTGCATCGACACAGCGACCTGGACCTGATCCTGCGCACTGCGCAGCCCATGGACCGGGCCGAAGCCCGGGCGTTGCTGGCGCTGCTCGACGCCGCCGTCTGCCCGGTGGACCTGCAATTGCAGACGCCCAACGGCGCCGTGGCCCTGCGCGAGTGGGCCGGGACTTCGGCGCGGGTGCTGCTGAAAAGCGCCAGCGGCGCGCGGTTGGTCGGCGATCCGTGGCAGGCCCTGGAGCAGGTGGCGTGAGCAGCCTGCTGGTGTTTCCGGGCCAGGGCGCGCAGCAGCCGGGGATGTTGCATCGGCTGCCGCCCAGCGCCCTGGCCGAGGCCTGCCTGCAACAGGCGAGCGAGGTCCTGGGCGAGGATGCCCTGGCCCTGGATTCGCCCCAGGCCCTGGCGAGCACCCGGGCGGTACAACTGTGCCTGTTGATCGCCGGCGTGGCCCATGCCCGGGTGTTGCTGGAAAACGGGCCGGGCGCGGATTACGTGGCGGGCCTGTCGATTGGCGCCTACCCCGCCGCGGTGGTCGCCGGAGCCCTGGATTTCGGCGATGCGCTGCGCCTGGTCAGCCTGCGCGGCGAGCTGATGCAGCAGGCCTATCCGCAGGGTTATGGCATGACCGCGATCGTCGGCCTGCAACTGGCGACGGTGGAGGCTTTGCTGGTCCGGGTGCACAGCCCGGACAACCCGGTGTACCTGGCCAATATCAATGCCGATAGCCAGGTGGTGATCGCCGGCAGCGATGCCGCCATGGCCCAGGTCGCCGAGCTGGCCCGCGGCTGTGGGGTCGGCGTGGCCAAGCGTCTGGCGGTCAGCGTGCCGTCCCATTGCCCGCTGCTGGAGCAGCCGGCCCAGGCCCTGGCCGAGGCGTTCGCCAGGGTGGCGTTGCAACCGCCGCGCCTGGGTTACCTGAGCGGCAGCCGCGCGCGGCCGCTGCGCACGCCAGAGCAGTTGCGCGACGACCTGGCGTTCAACATGTGCCGGGTGGTGGATTGGCGCGGCACCGTGCAAAGCGCCTATGAGCGCGGCGTGCGGCTGCAGATCGAACTGCCGCCCGGCGCGGTGTTGACCGCTCTGGCGCGCCGGGTGTTCGAGCAGGGCACCGTGATGGCCTGCGACGGGGCCCGGCTCGACACCCTGCAAGCGCTGTTGCGTGAGGAGGGAAACCGCCAACCCTAGACACCGACTCAAGCTGGCGAAGCACAAGAACAACAACTTCGACGATGCACTTTGAGGACTACAACAATGATTATTTACGGTGTGGCGCTGCTGGCGATCTGTACGCTGGCAGGGGTGATTATCGGTGACATGCTCGGCGTCCTGCTGGGAGTGAAATCCAACGTCGGCGGGGTGGGCATCGCCATGATCCTGCTGATTTGCGCGCGGCTGTGGATGCACAGGCACGGCGGCATGACCAAGGACTGCGAGATGGGCGTCGGCTTCTGGGGCGCCATGTACATCCCGGTGGTGGTGGCCATGGCCGCGCAACAGAACGTGGTCACCGCCCTGCACGGCGGCCCGGTGGCGGTGCTGGCGGCCATCGGCTCGGTGCTGCTCTGTGGTTGCACCATTGCCTTGATCAGCCGCACCAACAAAGGCGAACCGTTGCCGGACGAACCGGACGCTGTCGCCCCTGGTGCCGCTCCGGCAGGGGGACGCTGATATGTGGGATCTGATCGAGAAAGGCCTGGAACACAACGGCCTGGTCACCGCCTTCGCCTTTGTCGGCGTGATCATGTGGGTCTCGGTGCTGCTGTCCAAGCGCCTGACGTTCGGCCGGGTGCACGGCTCGGCCATCGCCATCGTCATCGGCCTGGTACTGGCCTGGGTTGGTGGCACTGTCACCGGTGGGCAAAAGGGCCTGGCGGACCTGGCGCTGTTCTCCGGCATCGGCCTGATGGGCGGCGCCATGCTGCGCGACTTCGCGATTGTCGCCACGGCCTTCGAGGTCCAGGCCACCGAGGCGCGCAAGGCCGGGATGATCGGCGCCATCGCGCTGTTTCTCGGCACGGTGCTGCCGTTCATTGTCGGGGCGAGCATTGCCTGGGCCTTCGGCTATCGCGATGCGGTGAGCATGACCACCATCGGCGCCGGCGCGGTGACCTACATTGTCGGCCCGGTGACCGGGGCGGCGATCGGCGCCAGCTCCGATGTGGTGGCGCTGTCCATCGCCACGGGGTTGATCAAGGCGATCCTGGTGATGGTCGGCACGCCCATGGCGGCGCGCTGGATGGGCCTGGACAACCCGCGTTCGGCGATGGTCTTCGGTGGCCTGGCCGGCACCGTCAGCGGGGTGACCGCGGGCCTGGCGGCGACCGATCGGCGCCTGGTGCCCTACGGTGCGCTGACCGCGACCTTCCATACCGGGCTGGGTTGCCTGCTCGGGCCTTCGTTGCTGTATTTCATCGTGCGCGGGTTGGTGGGGTAGGGCCTCCTGGCCTCATCGCGGGCAAGCCTCGCTCCTACAGGTGATTGCATACCTCTGTAGGAGCGAGGCTTGCCCGCGATAGCGTCTTTATGACCCCCGCGAATACATCCGGCACTCCGCCAAGAGCGCCAGCAGGTTCGGGTCGCGCTCCTTGGCCTTGAGGAACACCACGCCGATATGCTGTTGCAGCCGGTAGCGCGCCTGCAGCGGAATCAACTTCACGCGGTTTTCGTACACCGCGGCAATCCTTCCCGGCAGCAGGGCATAGCCCACCCCCGAACTGACCATGCTCAGCAGGGTGAAGATGTCGTTGACCTGCATCGCCACCTTCGGCTCGAACCCCGCCTGCTTGAACACCCGCACCCCGTCCTGATGGGTGGCGAAGCCCTGGGTCAGGGTGATGAAGGTCGCGTCGCGCACGTCGCTGAGGTCGACTTCCGCCTGACGGGCGAACGGCGAGTCGGCCGGCGTGGCGAGGAAGATATCGTCGGAAAACAGCGGGATCTGCTCGCAGTCCGGGTCGCTGACGCTGTCGTCCAGGGACACCAGGATCGCGTCGACCTCCATGTTCTTCAGCTTGTACAACAGGTCGATGTTGGAGCCCAGGATCAGGTCGATATTCAGCTCGCTACGGCGCAGCTTCAGGCCCATGATCAGCTGCGGCACGGTTTTCACCGTCAATGAATACAACGAGCCGAGCTTGAAGCGCTCCGCCGAGAACCCGGCGGCTTCGCGGGTCAGGCGCACGCTTTCGACCACGTCCTGGATCAGCTTCTGCGCCCGTTCTTCGAGGACGAAGGCGCTTTCCAGCGGTGTCAGGTTACGTCCTTCATGCTTGAACAGCGGGCAGCGCAGGGCGCTTTCCAGGGAGTGAATGGCCCGGTGCACGCTGACATTGCTGGTCTGCAACTCGGCGGCGGCGCGTGCCAGATTGCCGGTGCGCATGAACGCCAGAAACACTTCGAGCTTTTTCAGGGTCAACTCTTCATCGATCAGCATGATGGGCGCTCTTATTCGAATGCTTCGATTGTGCCTGCCGGGTCATGACTTGGCTGGAGGTTTTTTCGTCCATGGCTTTATTTGGAAACATTGCGCTTTCAGGCTACAGGCCTGAGCCTTGCGCAGATTTTCGCCTTGGGAGGTGAGTGGCACATGTATCACGGGGAAAGACTCAACGCCTGGACGCATCTGGTGGGCGCGATTGCGGCACTGGTCGGGGGGATCTGGCTGCTGGTGTTGGCCAGCCTCGACGGCAGCCCTTGGAAAATCGTCAGCGTGGCGATCTACGGCTTCACCTTGCTGGTGCTGTACAGCGCCTCGACCCTGTACCACAGCGTGCGCGGGCGGGCGAAAAGCATCATGCAGAAGGTCGATCACTTCTCCATCTACCTGCTGATCGCCGGCAGCTATACGCCGTTCTGCCTGGTGACCCTGCGCGGGCCCTGGGGCTGGACGCTGTTCGGGATCGTCTGGGGGCTGGCGCTGATCGGCATCCTGCAGGAGATCAAGCCGCGCTCCGAGGCGCGCATCCTGTCCATTGTGATCTACGCGGTGATGGGCTGGATCGTGCTGGTGGCGGTCAAGCCGCTGCTGGCGGCCCTGGGCCCCGCCGGCTTCGCCTGGCTGGCCTCGGGCGGGGTGCTCTACACCGTGGGCATCATCTTCTTCGCCCTCGACAGCCGTTTGCGCCATGCCCACGGGATCTGGCACCTGTTCGTGATCGCCGGCAGCCTGCTGCACTTCGTGGCGATCTTGTTCTACGTGCTCTGATCGGCGAGCGCGTTATCGTTCATCGCGAGCAAGCTTCGCTCCTACAGAAGAACGCGAAGTTTCAGGATCTGCGCCGTATCTGTAGGAGCGAAGCTTGCTCGCGATTAAGGCCCGGCAGGGCCGCTTCAATCCCCGGTCATCAACCGATCCAACTGCTCCTGCGCCCGGCCGCCGAAGATCTCCAGCAGGCTGCTCAAGGTGTGCGGCAGGGCCTCCGCCGCGCGGGTCACGGCATACAGGGTGATCGGCAGCGCCGGGGTCAGCGGGCGAATCGCGGTGCTGGCGGGCGAGGCGCCGAGGGCGGTGAAGGGGTCGATCACTGCCAGCCCGGCCCCGGATTCGACCATGGCCCGGGCCAGGGAGTAGGTCTGCACAGCGATGCTGACCCGTGGCGCCGGTTCCACGGCTTTCAGGTAACCGTCGAGTTTCGCCGCCAGCGGGTCGGCGCTGGACAGGCCGATCAAGGGTGCCCCCGCCAGCTCCATCAACGGCAGTGGCGTGCCCCTGGCCGCCTGGGGCCAGTAATCCAGCGGCGCCAGCGCCACCAGCACCCCGCTGGCCAGGGCCTGGGCGGTCAGCCCCGGATGATCCGGGCGTTGCAGGGTCAGGGCCACATCGATCTCGCGCATCAGCAGGTTCTGCACCAGCTCGCGGCTGTGGGCGCTGGACAGCTCGCAGACGATGTCCGGGTAGCGCCGGGTCCACTGGTTGATGGCCGGCGGCAGCAAGGACAAGGCCAGCGCCGGCGTGGCGCCGATCCGCAGGCTGTGGCCCGGCTCGCGACGCAGGCTCTGGGCCAGGCGCCGCACCCCTTGCAGGCTTTCGCTGACCTTGTCGACCTCGCGCTCCAGTTCCAGGGCTTCCGGGGTGGCCTGCAACTTGCCCTTGACCCGCAGGAACAGCGGGAAGCCCAGCTGCTGCTCGGCGTGCTGCAAGACCTTGGTCACCGCCGGCTGGGAGACGTGCAGCAGTTGCGCCGCGCCGCTGATCGAGCCGGTCTGGCGGATGGCCTGGAAAATCTCGATATGGCGCAGTCGCATGATGAGTCCATAACCTTTGTTTATGGGTGGTCCATCTTTATTCATTGTCCAGGGCCTGTCACCTGGTCCTAACCTGAAGCCCGCTCAACAAGGCTTTAAGGACTGACATGGCACAGCGGGTTTGCATCATCGGCGGCGGGGTCATTGGCCTGGCCAGCGCCTACGCCCTGGTTCGCGAGGGGTTCGACGTCAGCCTGGTGGAGGCGCGCGACGCCTTCGCCAGCCAGACCAGCTTCGCCAACGGCGGCCAGCTGTCGTACCGCTACGTGGCGCCGCTGGCCGATGCCGGCGTGCCCTGGCAGGCCCTGGGCTGGATGCTGCGTGGCGACTCGCCGCTGAAGCTGCGCCTGCGCCTGGACCCGGCGCAGTGGCGCTGGATGGCCGGGTTCCTGGCGGCCTGCCGTGGCTCGGTCAACCGCCGTAACGGTGCCCATCTGCTGCGCCTGGCGCTGCTGAGCCAGGCCACCTTGCAGAGCTGGCGCGAGGAGGACCGGCTCGACGGTTTTCACTGGCGGCGCAACGGCAAGCTGGTGACCTTTCGTGAAACCACGAGCTTCGAGCACGCCCGCCACGGCCTGGCCGATCCGCGCCAGCAGCAGGTGCTGTCCGCTGGTGAATGCACGCAACTGGAGCCGACCCTTGGTGGCGCACCCTTTGTCGGCGGCATCTTCACCCCGGACGAAGAAGTGGCCGACTGCCACGCCTTCTGCCAGCAACTGGTGGTGCGGCTACAGGCTTCCGGCCGCTGCCAGCTGCTGACCGGGCGCCCGGTCACCGGCATTCGTCAGGCGGGCGGCCAGGTGCAGGCCATCGAGTTGGGCGACGAGGTGCTGGCGGTGGACCAACTGATACTCGCCGCCGGGCATCGCAGTGGCGAACTGGCGTTGCCCGGGCTGAAGCTGCCGCTGTACCCGCTCAAGGGCTATAGCCTCAGCGTGCCGATCGGCGCGGGGCACCGGGCGCCGGAAATCAGTATCACCGACTACAACCGCAAGATCGTCTACGCGCGGATCGGCCAGCAGCTGCGGGTAGCGGCCATGGTCGATATCGTCGGTTTCGACCCGGCCCTGGACCCCAAGCGCCTGGCCCTGATACAGCGCCAGGCCCGGGAAACCTTCGCCAATGCCGGTGACTACGATGCCGCCATCGAGTGGGCCGGCATGCGCCCGGCGACCCCCAGCGGCGTACCGCTGATCGGCGCCACCGGCTACCGCAACCTGTGGCTCAACCTCGGCCACGGCGCCCTGGGTTTCACCCTGGCCTGTGGCAGCGGGCGCCTGCTGGCCGAGCTGATCGGCCAGCGCCGCACTTCCATCGACATGCAGGGGCTCGCGCCCCATGCCGCCTGATTTCTTTCGCGTACAAGGAGCTGTCCCATGACCATCCAGCGTCTCCACAGCAATGACCGCCTTAGCGCTGTCGTGGGTTTTGCCGATCTGCTGTTCCTGTCCGGCCAGGTGCCGGGCCAGGCCACCGATGCCGCCGGCCAGACCCGCGAAGTGCTGGCAAAGATCGACGCCTTGCTGGCCGAGGCCGGCAGCGACAAGGATCATCTGCTCAGTGCGACCCTCTACCTGAAAAACATCCAGCAGGACTTTGCCGCGATGAACGAGGTCTGGTCGGCCTGGCTGTCCCCGGGCCAGGCGCCAAGCCGCACCACCGTGCAGGCCGCCCTGGCGCGCCCGGACATCCTGGTGGAAATCACTGTCATCGCGGTTCGCCGCTAACGCCTTCACCCACAACGGAGAATAACAATGCAAAAAATCACGTTGCTCGGCTGCACCCTGGGCCTGTTGCTCGGCTCCCCGCTGCACGCCAGCGAGGCGCCGCTGACCGGCACCCTGGGCAAGATCGCCACTGCCGGCAGTATTACCCTGGGTTATCGCGATGCCTCGGTGCCGTTTTCCTACGTGGGTGACAACAGTGGCAAACCCATGGGCTATTCGGTGGACCTGGCGAGCAAGGTCGTCGAACGCATCCGCGACAAGCTGGCGCTGCCGCAACTGGCGGTGAAGTACAACCTGGTGACGTCGCAGACGCGCATTCCGCTGGTGCAGAACGGCACCGTGGACCTGGAATGCGGTTCCACCGGGGTGACCGCCGAACGGCAGAAGCAGGTGGCGTTTTCCTACGGCTTCATCTACGTCAAAGGCCAGTTGCTGACGGCCAGGGACAGTGGGATCAAGAGTTTTGCCGACCTGCGCGGCAAGAACGTGGTGACCACCGCCGGCACCACCAACGAGCGCTTCCTCAAGAGCTACAACGTCGAGCACAAGATCGACATGTTCGTGATCAGCGCCAAGGACCACGGCGAAGCCTTCCAGATGCTGCAATCGGGTCGCGCCGCGGCGTTCTACATGGATGACGCGCTGCTCTACGGCGAACGGGCCAAGGCCCGCGATCCACACAACTGGGTGGTGGTCGGCGAGGAGCAGTCGCGGGAAATCTACAGCTGCATGGTGCGCAAGGACGACCCGCAGTTCCTGGAACTGGTGAACGCCACCCTGGCGGACCTGTACCGCTCAGGGGAAATCAACGGCATCTACCAGCGCTGGTTCGAACAGCCGATTCCGCCCAAGGGCCTGAACCTGGAGTTCCCGATGACCAGCGAGCTGAAGGCGATCATCGCCAAACCGGTAAGCGATCCGGTGGAGTAAACACCGGTCCGCTTTTGCTTCTGTAGGAGCCAGGCTTGCCGGCGAAGGGTGTGTCAGGTGAAACGCTTCGCGGGCAATCGAGCGTCGACCGGCCGCTCCTACAGAGGCCGAGGCCAGAGGCGGGGGCGGGTTAGAAGTCACCCCACAGTTGCTGCGCCACGGCCAGCGCCACTACTGGCGCGGTTTCGGTGCGCAGCACCCGCGGCCCGAGGCGCGCCGGCAGGAAGCCCGCCCCCTGGGCCTGGTCCACTTCGGCATCGGACAAACCGCCTTCCGGGCCGATCAGGAACGCCAGGGTCGCAGGCTTGGCGTGGCTCACCAGCGGCTCGGCCACCGGGTGCAGCACCAGCTTGAGGTCGGCCTGGGTCTGCTTGATCCAGTCGGCCAGCAGCACCGGCGGATGAATCACCGGCACCCGCGAGCGCCCGCATTGTTCGCAGGCGCTGACGGCCACCTGGCGCCAGTGGGCCAGGCGCTTGTCGGCGCGCTCGTCCTTGAGCCGCACCTCGCAGCGCTCGCTGAAGATCGGGGTGATTTCATTCACCCCCAGCTCGGTGGCCTTCTGAATCGCCCAGTCCATGCGCTCGCCCCGGGACAGGCCCTGGCCGAGGTGGATCTGCAGCGGCGACTCGACCTGCCCGGCGAAGCTTTCATCGAGCCGGACCACCACGCGTTTCTTGCCGACTTCCAGCAGCGTGCCGCGAAATTCGTTGCCCGAACCGTCGAACAGCTGCAGCGCGTCGCCCTCGGCCATGCGCAGTACGCGCCCGATGTAGTGGGCCTGGGCTTCCGGCAGCTCGTGCTCGCCGAGGCTCAGGGGGGCGTCGATAAAGAAGCGGGACAGTCTCATGGTGGTTCTCTGGGGAAAATTCGGTTCGAGGTGGGTCAATGGATCTTTGCGTCAAGCCCGTCTCTGCAAAACGGCGGGCTTGCCGGCGAGGGGCTCAACCCGGATCGCGGAAGCCTGGGTGGAAGTCCTTGGGTACCGCCACGCTGACCTTGTCGTTGGTAGCAATGTCGATGCCTTCGCTGGCAACGATGGCGAGGAAGTCGATCTGCTCCGGGGTGATCACGTAGGGCGGCAGGAAATACACCACGCTGCCCAGCGGACGCAGCAGGGCGCCACGCTCCAGGGCGTGCTGGAAGACTTTCAGGCCACGGCGTTCCTGCCACGGGTAGGCGGTCTTGCTGGCCTTGTCCTGGACCATCTCGATGGCCAGCACCATGCCGGTCTGGCGTACTTCGGCAACGTGCGGGTGGTCCGCCAGGTGCGCGGTCGAGCTGGCCATGCGCTGGGCCAGCGCCTGGTTGTTCTCGATGACGTTGTCCTGCTCGAAGATATCCAGGGTCGCCAGCGCCGCCGCACAGGCCAGCGGGTTGCCGGTGTAGCTGTGGGAGTGGAGGAAGGCGCGCAGGGTCGGGTAGTCGTCGTAGAAGGCGCTGTAGACTTCGTCGGTGGTCAGGCACGCGGCCAGCGGCAGGTAGCCGCCGGTCAGGGCCTTGGACAGGCAGAGGAAGTCCGGGCGGATGCCGGCCTGTTCGCAGGCGAACATCGTGCCGGTGCGGCCGAAGCCGACGGCGATCTCATCATGGATCAGGTGCACGCCGTAGCGGTCGCAGGCCTCGCGCAGCAGCTTGAGGTACACCGGGTGGTACATGCGCATGCCACCGGCGCCCTGGATCAGCGGCTCGACTATCACCGCGGCAACGCTGTCGTGGTGTTCCGCCAGGGTCTGCTCCATGGCCGCGAACATGTTGCGCGAGTGTTCTTCCCAGCTCATGCCTTCGGGGCGCAGGTAGCAGTCCGGGCTCGGCACCTTGAGGGTGTCCAGCAGCAGGGCCTTATAGGTCTCGGTGAACAGCGGCACGTCGCCCACCGACATCGCGGCGATGGTTTCGCCGTGGTAGCTGTTGGTCAGGGTGACGAAGCGCTTCTTGTCTTTCTGGCCGCGGTTGAACCAGTAGTGGAAGCTCATCTTCATCGCCACTTCGATGCACGACGAACCGTTGTCGGCATAGAAGCAGCGGGTCAGGCCTTCCGGGGTGATCTGCACCAGGCGCTCGGACAGCTCGATCACCGGCTGATGGCTGAAGCCGGCGAGAATCACGTGCTCCAGTTGATCGACCTGATCCTTGATGCGCTGGTTGATGCGCGGGTTGGCGTGGCCGAACACGTTGACCCACCAGGAACTGACCGCGTCGAGGTAGCGCTTGCCTTCGAAGTCCTCCAGCCACACGCCTTCGCCGCGCTTGATCGGGATCAGCGGCAGCTGCTCGTGGTCTTTCATCTGGGTGCAGGGATGCCATAACACCGCGAGATCGCGTTGCATCCACTGGTTGTTGAGGCCCATGTTCAGTCTCCTGGAGGCGGCTCGAAGTACGCGAGCAAACAATCGCGCAAGCCTATGCAATGCCAGGCCGTGTCACAACCCATTGCATGCCCGGAAGAGCGAATTGGTCGCGGTCGCAGGACGGTCTGTCACGTTTTTCCCCCGTAGACCTTAATGCCTGGTTAATTTAGTGTTCGTAGGATCAACATCGTATTTCTCGATATTTCAAAGCGAAAATTTCCGCTTTAATTCGATAGTTAAATCGATAGTCTTGGGCAGCAGTTCTTACAGGATTCAAGTGATGCAGCTAGGTAACTCTTCTTCCCGCTACGGCTGGGTAAGCATTTTTCTGCACTGGAGCGTGGCGCTGGCAGTCTTTGGATTGTTCGCCCTGGGCCTGTGGATGGTCGGCCTGGATTACTACAGTGCCTGGCGCAAAGATGCGCCGGACCTGCACAAGAGCATTGGTTTGACGTTGTTCGCGATCATGTTGCTGCGGGTGCTGTGGCGCTTTGTCAGCCCGCCGCCGCCGGCACCGGCCAACCACGGTCGCCTGACGCGCCTGGGCGCCACCTTCGGCCATGCCTTCCTTTATCTCAGTCTGTTCGCTGTGATGATTGCCGGTTACCTGATTTCCACCGCAGACGGTGTCGGGATTCCGGTGTTTGGCCTGTTTGAAATTCCTGCCCTGGTTTCCGGACTGCCGGACCAGGCAGATGTGGCCGGCGAGGTGCATCTGTACCTGGCCTGGGCCCTGGTGATCTTCGCCGGAGTGCATGCTCTGGCTGCCTTGAAACACCACTTTATCGATCGTGACGCGACCCTGGCTCGTATGCTGGGGCGCAAAAAAGCCTGATGCTCAACCTCGACTCAAAAGGAATAGAAAGCATGTTGAAAAAGACTCTCGCCGCTCTGGCAATCGGTTCTGCTCTGTTGTCTGCCGGTCAGGCGATGGCCGCGGACTATGTGATCGACAAGGAAGGCCAGCACGCCTTCGTCGACTTCAAGATCAGCCACCTGGGCTACAGCTTCATCACCGGTACCTTCAAGGATCTGGACGGCAAGTTCAGCTTCGACGCGGCCAAGCCTGAAGACGCCAAGATCGAAGTCAACGTGCGCACCGCCAGCGTGTTCACCAACCACGCCGAGCGTGACAAGCACGTCAACAGCAAGGACTTCCTGGAGTCGGGCAAATTCCCTGACGCGAAGTTCGTTTCCACCAGCGTCAAGCCAACCGGCAAGAATGCTGATGGCAAGCAGACCGCCGATGTGGCTGGCGACCTGACTTTCCACGGTGTGACCAAGCCTATCGTGGTCAAGGCCACCTTCCTGGGTGAAGGCAAGGATCCATGGGGCGGCTACCGTGCCGGTTTTGAAGGCACCACCAGCATCAGCCGTAAAGAGTTCAACAAGGACGGGATGGATGTTGGCCCGCAGTCCGACACCGTTCAGTTGTACATCACCTTCGAAGGTGTGAAAGCGAAGTAATGCTTCGCCTGTAGCCGCAGCCTCGCAGGCTCGGCAGCGGCTACAGAGATCATAAAAAAACGCCCCTGATCGCGAGATCAGGGGCGTTTTTTATTGTCGCGAAAACTTCAGCGATTGCGGGTCAGCAAGGCTGGTTTCTCGCCACGTGGACGGCTTGGCAGTTGATCGAGCTGCTCGGGTGTCGGGAAGCGGTCGGCTTTCGACTCCTTGTGCATGATCTTCGGCTGGTTGCCGCGCGGGTTCTGCACCGCCGGCTCCTGACGCGCCTGGTCGTCACGGGCCGGACGACGATTGCGCGACTCTTCGCGACGGGCCTGGCCGTCACGTGGAGCGCCGCTGCGTGGGCCGTTGCGCTTGGCAGGCGGGGTGCCGGTGCTGGCACCGTTGCTGGTGCGCGGACCGCCGGAGCGACCCTGGCCGCCACTGCGTGGCGCGTTGCTGCTGGTTGCACCCTGGGCTGGCGCGCCCGGACGACGGCCGCGGCCCTGGTTGTTCTTGTTCTGGTACGGGCTGACGTAGTCGGCGCGATTGCCGAAGTTGTCCACGTCGTCGTCCAGGAACTCATCCGGGGCGCGGTCGGCGCGTGGCGTCGGCTGGCGCTGTTCGCGGGCCGGGGTGCCTTCGCGAGGCTTCTGCTCACGGGCCGGGCGGTCGCCGCGAGCGGCCGGTTTGTCCTTGCCCTTGTCCTTGCCTTTGTCTTTACGGCCGCCGCCGCCACCGCCGCCATTCGGACCGTCGCCACGCGGGCCACGGGAATTGCGTGGGTTACGCACGTCCGGACGCTCGCGCACTTCCGGTTTCTCGGCTTCCACGGCGCTGGCATCGAAGCCCATCAGATCGCCGTCGGGGATCTTCTGCTTGGTCATGCGCTCGATGCTCTTGAGCAGCTTCTCTTCGTCCGGCGCGACCAGCGAGATCGCTTCGCCCGAACGACCGGCACGGCCGGTACGGCCGATACGGTGCACGTAGTCTTCGTCGACGTTCGGCAGCTCGAAGTTGACCACGTGTGGCAGCTGGTCGATGTCCAGGCCACGGGCGGCGATATCGGTGGCGACCAGGATCCGCACTTCACCGGCCTTGAAGTCGGCCAGGGCCTTGGTGCGGGCGTTCTGGCTCTTGTTGCCGTGGATGGCGACGGCGGTCAGGCCGTGCTTGTCCAGGTACTCGGCCAGGCGGTTGGCGCCGTGCTTGGTGCGGGTGAAGACCAGCACCTGTTCCCAGGCGCCGGCGGTGATCAGGTGGGCCAGCAAGGCACGCTTGTGGCTGGCGGCCAGGCGGAACACCCGTTGCTCGATACGCTCGACCGTGGTGTTCGGCGGCGTGACTTCGATGCGCTCCGGGTTGTGCAGCAGTTTGCCGGCCAGGTCCGTGATGTCCTTGGAGAAGGTCGCGGAAAACAGCAGGTTCTGGCGCTTGGCGGGCAGGCGCGCGAGGACTTTCTTCACGTCATGGACAAAGCCCATGTCGAGCATGCGGTCGGCTTCGTCGAGCACGAGGATTTCCACGTGGGACAGGTCGACGCTGCCTTGGCCGGCCAGGTCGAGCAGGCGGCCGGGGCAGGCCACCAGTACATCGACGCCACGGGCCATGGCCTGAACCTGTGGGTTCATGCCGACGCCGCCGAAGATGCAGGCACTGACGAACTTCAGGTCGCGGGCATAGACCTTGAAGCTCTCGTGCACTTGCGCGGCCAGTTCGCGGGTCGGGGTCAGGACCAGTACGCGCGGTTGGCGCGGGCCGTGACGCTGGGATTTGTCCGGGTGACCGTTGGGAAACAACCGTTCCAGGATCGGAAGGGCGAAACCGCCGGTTTTACCAGTACCTGTCTGTGCCGCGACCATCAGGTCGCGACCTTGCAACACGGCGGGAATGGCCCGCTGTTGCACCGGAGTAGGCTGGGTGTAGCCGGCGGCTTCGATGGCGCCGACTAAAGCCTCGGAGAGACCGAGGGAAGCAAAGGACATGAGTAATCCTGTTTTAGTGAGGGCTTGGCCCAGAGGGATAGTCTTGCCTGGCGCGAATGGCGTTTAAGAGGACGCAATCCCGTCCGGTCCTGCTGGCTCCTGAAGGCTCATCGGCGAGGGCTCGCGCGGGCCTTGTGGCTGCGCTGTAGCGGTATCGAGATGCCTTGAACAGGATCGAGCGTCCGGGCGTGAGCCTGGCGGGAAGGCCGGAGTATAACAGAGCAATCAGCGTGCGCTGCTTTCCTGCTGCTCAACGGTTTTGCGCGGTGTGCCGGGCGGCATTGCGCTTGAGTCGGCGATGGCCGGCGCCGCGCCATAGCGGGCGCTCAGTTCGGCGTAGGCCGGCTCGCGCTTGAAGCGCTTGAGTTCGGCGCCGAAACGCTGCACCAGCAAGTCCATGCCGGCATTGCGCCGCACCGCGAGAAACTGGCTCTGGCGGCTGATGACCACCGGATTCTCGGTGATCTGCTGGCGAATGTTCAGTTGGTCGAGCAGATGCTGGCCGACCCGCCGATCGGTGATCAGCAGGTCGATACGGCCGCGCAGCAGCTTGCCGAAGTTGGCTTCGTGGGTCGGCGCCGGTTCGTGCTTGAACAGGGTGGATTCCCTGAAGTCCTGGCTGTACAGGTAGCCGGGGGAGGTACCCACGGTCAGCCCGCGCAAGTCTTCCAGGGTACGGAACGGAAAGGGCCGGGCGTTGGCATAGAACATCACGAACTCGACGTCCGACAGCGGCTCGCTGGGGTAGAGCAGGCTGCTTTCGCGTTCGTTGCTGTGAAAGATGTCCAGGGCACCGTCGGCCTGGCCTTGTTCGAGCATGGCCAGGCAACGTTTCCAGGGCAGGAACTGCCATTCGACTTCGATCCCCAGGCGCTGGAAGACGATCGCCGTGGTTTCGTAATCCAGGCCCTGGGCCTTGCCCTGTTCCTCATAGACATAAGGGGCCCAGGGCTCGGTGACAATGCGCAGCTTCTCGCCATGGGCGGCGAGGCTCAGGCAAGCGCAGATAAAGGCTGTCAGCAGCTGGGCAATGACGGGCATCACTGGAGATTACGACGGGAGGTCGTCCAATGCTAGAGGCCGTCTAGCTCAAGCCTCAGTCAGCCTTTGTCTCGATCAGATGCAGGTAGATGGCCTTGCGCCGCTGGCCCAGTACCAGGCGAATCACCGGGTGGTTGAACCAGCGCTCGAGCTGATGGCTATTGAGCGGTTTTTTCAGGCGGCCTTCGGCGTTTTCCCGGGCTTTCTCCCACCAGACCGGGGCGCAGGCCTGGTCGAATTCGTTGGTGTGGCGGTAGCAGCCGTAGAGGATTTCGCGCATGAACTGCCGCTGGTGCCCGGGCAGGGCCAGGGTCACGATCTTGTAGGCCAGGCGTTGCAACGCTGGCGGGCGTGGCAGGGTCGCGGTGACCAGGCGGGTTTCGTCCAGGGCGACGGTGTGGGTGGGCGCTGCGCCGTGCTTGTCCAGCCAGGCCTTGATCTTGGCGCGAAACAGCTGCTTGCGGCTCCAGTAGTGGTGGATCAGGTCGGGGCATTCGCGGACCTTCTTGGTGCGATAAGCCGCCACCGACAGGCAGAACTCTTCGAGGGTGTAGGCGCCGTTGGCCAGCGGGTACAGCTCGTCCATCAGGGCGATGGAGCGGTCCAGTACGTCGGCGTCCGCGTGGTGCAGGCCGATCACGCCGGAGTTCAGCAATGGCATCTGGTCGTCGGCGAGTTTGCGTTCCCGCAGCAAGCCGGCCAGGCACTGGTAGAGGCCGGACTCCTTGTTGGCGCCGTAGCACATGCCGAATGCGTTACACAGCAGGGTGCCGGGCTGGATGCGACGAAACAGCTCCAGCGGCGAGCAGTGGAAAAAGGTATCGGTGTCGATCAGCAGCGCCAGTTCGGACTCTTGCAGCACCTGCTGCATCACCACGTGCTTGGCGCGAAAGTGGTAGCCGTGTGGGGCGATCCAGGCCTGGCGGGTGTTTTCGTCCAAGGGGCGCACGCGCACAGGCAGGTCGCGGTAAGGCGCGGGATTGTCGGTGAAGACCTGGATATCGAGGGCTTCGCCCGGTGTTTCGCGCAGCCCGGCCAGGGCGCTGGCAATACTGAACGCGGCTTCCTGGTGATAGGTCGCGGCGCCGTAAACCAGATAGATCAATTGTGGGCGTGCTGCGGTGCTGCCTGTGGACATCTACGGCGATCCTTCGGATGTATGGGGGTTAAAAAAAAGGCCCTGGATTTCGCCAAGGCCTTTTTCCGATGCTGTCGGGCGGTTAACGCGGCAGCTTCAGGTTGTTCCAGACGGCCAGGCTTGGCTCGGCTTGGTTCAGAGTATAGAAGTGCAATCCTGGCGCACCGCCTTGCAACAAACGCTCACACATTTCGGTGATGACCTGTTCGCCGAACGCCTGAATGCTTTGGCTGTCGTCGCCGTAGGCTTCCAGTTGCTTGCGGATCCAGCGCGGGATTTCCGCGCCGCAGGCGTCGGAGAAACGCGCCAGCTTGCTGTAGTTGGTGATCGGCATGATGCCGGGCACGATCGGGATGTTCACACCCATTTGTTGCACGCGTTCGACGAAGTAGAAATAACTGTCGGCGTTGAAGAAATACTGGGTGATCGCACTGTTGGCGCCGGCGTTGGCCTTGCGCACGAAGTTGTTGAGGTCGTCTTCGAAATTGCGCGCCTGTGGGTGCATTTCCGGGTACGCCGCCACTTCGATGTGGAAGTGGTCGCCAGTCTCTTCACGAATGAAGCTCACCAGGTCGTTGGCGTGACGCAACTCGCCGCTGGCCATGCCCATGCCCGAAGGCAGGTCGCCGCGCAGGGCGACGATACGGTTGATGCCGGCGGCCTTGTACTGGGTCAACAGGCCACGCAGGTCGGCCTTGCTGTCACCCACGCAAGACAGGTGCGGTGCGGCGGGGATCTTCACTTCGCTTTCGAGCTGCAGCACGGTGTTCATCGTGCGGTCGCGGGTCGAGCCACCGGCACCGTAGGTGCAGGAGAAGAAGTCGGGGTTGTAACTGGCCAGCTGGCGGGCAGTGGCGAGCAGTTTTTCATGCCCAGCATCGGTCTTGGTCGGGAAGAACTCGAAGCTGTAGCGACGGTCTTGGGACATGGAGGGAACCTCCAGCTACAAGCTGCAAGCCACAAGCTGCAAGAGTAGCGGAGGTGCGCTCAGCTCTTGTGCCTGGAACGGGCTGCTTGAAACTGTTTAAGCAAATAGGGACGAAGCCGAAAGCTTCGAGCGGTAAGCACGGCTTGTGGCCTTTGCTTGCCGCTTGAAGCTCAAGGCTTGCAACTGCTCTTAGTACCGATAAGCGTGCGGCTTGAACGGGCCTTCGACGGTGACGCCGATGTAGTCAGCCTGCTGCTTGGTCAGTTGGGTGACCACGCCACCGAAGCCGCGGACCATTTCCAGGGCCACTTCTTCGTCGAGTTTCTTGGGCAGTACTTCAACGGTCAGGCGCTCGGCTTTCTGGGCTGGCGACAGGTCGGCGTACTTCTGGCCGAACAGGAAGATCTGCGCCAGAACCTGGTTGGCGAACGAACCGTCCATGATGCGACTTGGGTGACCGGTGGCGTTGCCCAGGTTCACCAGGCGGCCTTCGGCCAGCAGGATCAGGTAGTCGTCGTTCTGGGCGTCGAAAGCGCCTGGGCCGGTGCGGTGAACCTTGTGCACCTGCGGCTTCACTTCTTCCCATGCCCAGTTCTTGCGCATGAAAGCGGTGTCGATTTCGTTGTCGAAGTGACCGATGTTGCAGACAACGGCGCGCTTCTTCAGGGCCTTGAGCATGTTTGCGTCGCAAACATTGACGTTACCGGTGGTGGTCACGATCAGGTCGATCTTGCCCAGCAGGGCCTTGTCGATGCTCGCTTCGGTGCCGGTGTTGATGCCGTCGATGAACGGCGAAACCAGTTCGAAACCGTCCATGCAGGCCTGCATGGCGCAGATCGGGTCGACTTCGGAAACCTTGACGATCATGCCTTCCTGGCGCAGGGACTGGGCCGAGCCCTTGCCCACGTCACCGTAGCCGATGACCAGCGCTTGCTTGCCGGACAGCAGGTGGTCGGTACCGCGCTTGATCGCATCGTTCAGGCTGTGACGGCAGCCGTACTTGTTGTCGTTCTTGCTCTTGGTCACCGAGTCGTTGACGTTGATGGCCGGGATCTTCAGCTCGCCCTTGGCCAGCATGTCCAGCAGGCGGTGCACGCCGGTGGTGGTTTCTTCGGTCACGCCGTGGACGCGATCCAGCACCTGCGGGTACTTTTTGTGCAGCAGCTCGGTCAGGTCGCCGCCGTCGTCGAGGATCATGTTGGCGTCCCAAGGCTTGCCATCCTTGAGGATGGTCTGCTCCAGGCACCACTCGTACTCTTGCTCGGTCTCGCCTTTCCAGGCGAATACCGGGATACCGGCGGCGGCGATGGAGGCAGCGGCCTGGTCCTGGGTCGAGAAAATGTTGCAGGACGACCAGCGTACTTCGGCACCCAGGGCAACCAGGGTTTCGATCAGCACGGCAGTCTGGATGGTCATGTGGATGCAGCCGAGAATCTTCGCGCCCTTGAGCGGTTGTTCAGCGGCGTACTTGCGACGCAGACCCATCAGGGCCGGCATCTCCGATTCGGCGATGATGGTTTCGCGACGGCCCCAGGCGGCCAGGGACATGTCGGCGACTTTGTAGTCGGTAAAATCTGCAGGCGTGATGACAGCGCTCATGAAGAGCCTCCATTCGTAAGTATGCGAATGGGCGCCGTTGTGCGTTTAGTGACTGACCGAACCATCACGGCCAGACAACGCCCCATCCGAGCCTGACAGGTCGAACCTGCTGCAGCGCCCCTCGGACAGGTGGCGGGAAAACGGTATCAGGTGATCGTTACCGTTTTGAAACGGAGGCGATTATAGCCGTCTGCCAGCGACTTCCCAAGGATTTCTGTCGGACGATGATCGAACGGTTATCGCGACCATAGTAGAAGCTCAATAGAGCTCTGCGCCGGGGTCTGCCATGATGCCGGCATCAATCGGCAAGACGGTCAGGAGTGAGTATGAATTTCCACACCCGCAAATGGGTAAAACCCGAAGACCTCAACCCCAACGGCACGCTGTTCGGCGGCAGCCTGTTGCGCTGGATCGACGAAGAAGCGGCGATCTACGCCATCGTCCAGCTGGGCAACCAGCGCGTGGTCACCAAGTACATTTCCGAAATCAACTTCGTCAGCGCCTCGCGCCAGGGCGACATCATCGAGCTGGGTATCACCGCCACCGAATTCGGCCGGACCTCGATCACCCTGACCTGTGAAGTGCGCAACAAGATCACCCGCAAGAGCATCCTCACTGTCGAGAAGATGGTCTTCGTCAACCTGGGCGAGGACGGCTTGCCGGCTCCTCACGGTCGTACCGAGATCCGGTACGTGAAAGACCAGTTCAAGGACGACGAGCCCATCGCCTGACTGCTGTGGGTGTGAGTCTGCCGGCTCCTGCATGAGGGCACTGAACGAGCCCTGAACCCCGGATGTCGTACCTGACAAGGTACTCACAGGTTCAGGAGCCATTAACGTGCAGACAGACGGCAAGACCCCGGGCCTTTCTCCCGAAGAGCAGCACGACGTAGACAAGAACCAGCCGCCCCGCGCGGCGGTCTTGCACGAGATCATCCGCACCCAGGGCGACAAGGAGCTGGAGCGTAGCGTCGCGGCGCTCTGGTGGTCAGCCCTGGCCGCCGGCCTGACCATGGGCCTGTCGCTGATGGGCATGGGCCTGCTCGACTCGCGCCTGCCCGACGGCGAAGGGTTCAAGGTGATTGCCAGTTTCGGTTACTGCGCGGGGTTCCTGGCGGTGATCCTGGCGCGCCAGCAACTGTTCACCGAAAACACCCTGACGGCCGTGCTGCCGATCATGAGCAAACCCACCCTGGGCAATTTCGCGCGCCTGTGCCGCTTGTGGGGCGTGGTCCTGGTGGGCAACCTGTGCGGCACGCTGCTGGTGGCCTACGTGATGCTGCACCTGCCGATTTTCGACGCCAGGACCGACCTGGCCTTCCTCGATATCGGGCGCAAGGTCATGGAGAACGATGCCGGACAGATGTTCGCCAAGGGCATCGTCTCCGGCTGGATGATCGCCACCATGGTCTGGATGATCCCGTCCATGGAGAGCGCCAAGATGTGGATCATCATCCTGATCACTTACCTGATGGCCCTGGGGGACTTCACTCATATCGTGGTCGGTTCGGTGGAGGTCTCGTACCTGGTGTTCGCCGGTGAGTTGCCGTGGCGGGATTTCTGGTGGGTGTTCGCCGGGCCGACGCTGGCGGGGAACATCATCGGCGGCAGCTTCATCTTCGCCCTGATCAGCCATGCCCAGGTGCGCAGTGAAAGTGGCCTGCCAAAAACGACTGCGGACCCTGGGCGGGTCCGCGATCGATCAAAAAACGATCAGTGAGCGTCCTGGGTGAGCGCCGGTGCATCTTGGGTGACATGGCGCACCAGTTTGCCGATGGTCAGGCCCTGCAGGAGGATCGACGACAGCACCACGATGTAGGTGATGCTCAGCACCAGGTCGCGCTCCGGGCCCAATGGCAGGGCCAGGGCCAGCGCCACCGAAACCCCGCCGCGCAGGCCGCCCCAGGTCAGTACCCGGATAGTGCCGCGCGGCACGCTGCGCCAGCGGCGTAGGAGGACGATGGCCGGGGCCACGGTGAGCAGGCGCGACAACACGATCGCCACCGCCAGCAGGCTCGCGGCCAGCAGGTGCAGCCAGTTGAACGGCAGCAGCAACAGCTCCATGCCGATCAGGGCGAACAGCAGGGCGTTGAGCATGTCGTCGAGCAGTTCCCAGAAACCGTCCAGGTAACGCCGGGTCATGTCGTTCATCGCCAGGTTGCGCCCCAGGTTGCCGATGATCAGGCCCGCCACCACCATCGCGATCGGTGCCGAGACGTGCAGTTCGCTGGCCATCGCCGAGCCGCCGATCACCAGGGCCAGGGTCAACATCACCTCGATCTGGTGTTGCTCGATGCTCTTGATCATCAGGTACACCAGGTAGCCGATCAGCCCGCCGAACACCACGCCGCCGATGGCTTCATGGGCAAACAGCAGGGCAGTGGCGCCGACGGTCGGGGTTTCGCCGAGCTGGGCGATTCCCAACAGCACGGTGAACACCACCACCGCGGTGCCGTCGTTGAACAGCGACTCGCCGACGATGGTGGTTTTCAGCGGCTTGGAGGCATTGGCTGTACGCAGCACGCCGAGCACCGCGATCGGGTCGGTCGGCGAGATCAGGGCGCCGAACAGCAGGCAATAGAGGAAGCTCACGTGCCAGCCGAACAGGCCGAAGATCCAGTAGGCCAGGCTGCCGATGACGAACGTGGCGATCAGCACGCCGACCGTGGCCAACAGGCCGATGGGCCAGCGATAGCTGCGCAGGTCGTTGAGGTTGACGTGCAAGGCGCCGGCGAACAGCAGGAACGACAGCATCCAGTTCATCAGCAGGTCGCCGAAGTCGATCTGGCCGATCAGCTGTTGCACATGCTCTTCCAGGCCGGGATAGCCGAGGAAGCTCAAGCCTTGCAGCAGCAGGGAAAACAGCAGGGCGGTGACCATTACCCCGATGGTCGGCGGCAGGCCGATGAAGCGGAAGTTGACGTAGGTGAGCAGGGTGGTCAGGCAGATGAAGGCGGCAACGAGTTCAAGCATCCGGAGTCCCTTGGATAGAAACGTGAAAAGAAAGCCCGAAAGCCATCGGGCAAGGGTTTGATGGGCCACTGGCGGCCCGGGGCACACCGACAAGGAAAGTTCAGATTCTTCTGTCGGTGAGCCGGTCGGACAGTGCACGGTTCTGCAGGCGACCGTGGGTCAGTCGCGCGCTCGTCGGGGCTCAGCCGGATACATTGATCGCGGCCGCCTGGCGACGTTGCAGGTGAATGAACAGCAGTGCGGTCAGCACCGTCAGTCCGCCGACGAGTGCGCCGGTCCACGGCAGGTCGGCCAGGTCGGCGCCGCTGGCGACGACCAGCCCGCCGATCCAGGCGCCGGCGGCGTTACCCAGGTTGAAGGCGCTCTGGTTCAGGGTCGAGCCCAGGTTGGGAGCCTCGTGGGCCTGGTCGATGATCAGCAATTGCAGGATCGGGCACAGGGCGAAGGCGAAAATCCCCCACAGCAGTAACGTGATCGCCGCCGGGATCAGCAGGTGGCTGGTCTGGCTGAACGCGGCCAGCACCAACACCACGGCCAGCGCCATGGCCACCAGCGACGGCAGCAGGCGGCTGTCGGCCAGGCGGCCGCCGAGCATGCTGCCGGCCGTCAAGCCGACGCCGAACAGCAGCAACATGATGGTTACGCCATGGGGGCTGACGCCGGTGACGTCCTGCAGGATCGGCGCGATATAGGTGAAGACGCTGAACAGGCTGGTGGAGGCCAGCACGCTCATGCCCAGGGCCAGCAGCACGTTGGTCTTGCCCAGGACCTTGAACTCGCTGGCCAGGTTGGCCTTGTCCATGGCGATGTGCCGGGGCAGCCAGAACCACTGGGCAATGGCGGCGAGCACCCCGATCACCGACACCGCCCAGAAGGTCGAGCGCCAGCCGGCGTATTGCCCCAGTGCCGTGCCCAGCGGCACGCCGAGCACATTGGCCAGGGTCAGGCCGGTGAACATCATGGCGATCGCCTGGGCGCGTTTGTTCGGCGCCACCAGGCTGGCGGCGACCACCGAACCGATGCCGAAAAACGCACCGTGGCACAGCGCGGTGATCACCCGCGCGGCCATCAGCGTGGCGTAGTTCGGCGCCAGCGCGCAGAGCACGTTGCCGAGGATGAACATCAGGGTCATGCCCAGCAACGTGGCCTTACGCGGCATGTTGGCGGTGCCGACGGCGAGGATCGGCGCGCCGAACACCACGCCCAGGGCGTAACCGGTAATCAGCAGGCCGGCATGGGGAATGCTGACGGACAGGTCGCGGGCGACATCGGGCAGCAGGCCCATGATGACGAATTCAGTGGTGCCGATGCCGAAGGCGGCAACAGCCAGTGCGAGCAAGGCGAGTGGCATGCGAGGATTCTCTGTCTGTAGTCTTGACGCCCTGATCAGGCATACGCATGCCAGCTTTGCTCCTCCATCGGATCAGGTCCGGCGGATTGGGCGGCGGCAGGAATTATTGGAATGGATATGCGCAACTGAGTGCGGCGTGGTCGGCGTCAGTATAGACAGCCGAGGCCCTTAGGTGAATCGATTCTCTTATCGCAAACAGGGAGTGTGAGGTGCTGGCGACAACTCTGGTTCTGGTGGCGGCGCTGCTGCATGCGGCGTGGAATACCCTGATCAAATTCAGTGGCGAACGGTTATTGGTGGTGGCCTGCATGGACAGCGTCGCCTTGTTGTTCGTGGCATTGATGCTGGGGTTCGTCGAGTGGCCGCCGTTGCAGGTCTGGCCGTGGATCCTGGCGTCGGCGGTTTTCGAGTTGCTCTACCGCTACCTGCTGATCCAGGCCTATCGGGTCGGCGACCTGGGTCTGGTCTACCCATTGATGCGTGGCCTTTCGCCCCTGGTGGTGCTGGCCCTGACCCTGGTCTTCGCGGGCGAGGTGCTCAGCCCCCAGCAGATCCTCGGCATCCTGTTGATCCCTTTCGGCATGCTGTGCCTGCTATGGCAGGGCGGTGGCGGCGACCGCCTGCCATGGTCGATGTTGCCGGTGGTGGCGCTGATCGGCCTGTGCATCGGTTGCTACACCTTTATCGACGGCCAGGCATTGCGCCGCTGGTCCCATCCGCTGGATTACCTGGTGTGGGTGACGCTGCTCAGCGCCTGGCCCTTTCCGTTGCTGGCGCTGTTGCGCAAGCGTGCGGCCTTCAGCCTGTTCTGGCGCGAACAATGGAGGCTGGGGTTGAGCGTCGGGTTCTGCGTATTGTTCAGCTACGCTCTGGTGCTGTGGGCCATGCAGCTGGGATCGATCGCCGAGGCGGCGGCGCTGCGGGAAATCAGCGTGATCCTGGTGGTGTTGTTCGGTATGCGTTACCTGAAAGAACCTTTCGGCCGACCTCGGCTCTTAGCTTGTGGGCTGGTGCTGATCGGCATGCTGGTGATGAAGTTCTGACCCCGCTCCCCTCATGACTTTAAAAAGGACTCTGCCATGACCGTCGCTTTCTGGTGTGTATTGATCGCCATCTTCCTGCCGTACCTGTGCAACAGCATCGCCAAGTTCAGCGGGGGCAACTTTGGCCTGCGGCAGAACCATGACCCGCGGGCCTACCTCGAGACCCTCGAGGGTTTCGCCCGGCGGGCGCAAGCGGCGCAGCTCAACAGTTTTGAAGTGACCCCGGCCTTTGCCGCGGGGGTGATCATTGCCCACATCGCCAACGTCGCCGAACTGGTGACCATCGATGTGCTGGCGGTGTTGTTCATCACCAGCCGCCTGCTGTACATCATCTGCTACCTGGCGGACTGGGCGATCCTGCGGTCGCTGGTGTGGTTCGTTGGTGTCGCGCTGATTGCCAGCTTCTTTTTCGTCTCGATCTGACCTTCGTCACTGCCGCCGCCTCTCGACGAGGCGGCAGTGGTGCCAGGGCTATTTGCTGTCGGTGACTTCAGGCACTTTCGGCAGCGTGGCGCCCTTGGGCCAGAGCATCCAGATCTGGCCCTGTTGTTTCATGTCTCCCGCCAGTTGCCCGGCCGCGTCGCCGGTGCCCCAGAACAGGTCGGCGCGAACTTCGCCGGCGATCGCGCCACCGGTGTCCTGTGCTGCTACCGGGCGGATCAGGCTGCTGCCATCGGGCCGGGTGGTGGAAAGCCACAACAGGCTGCCCAGGGGGATCACCTTGCGGTCCACCGCCACGCTGTAGCCGGACGTCAGCGGTACGTTCAGCGAGCCGCGCGGGCCTTCGTTGCTGTCCGGGTTGCGGTTGAAGAACACGTAGCTGGGGTTGCTGCCCAGCAGTTCCGGGATGCGATTGGGGTTGGCCTTGGCCCAGGCCGCGATGGTGCCCATGGTCACGTCTTCTTTCTTCAGCTCGCCCTGATCCACCAGCCAGCGGCCGATGGGGCGGTACGGGTGGCCGTTCTGGTCGGCATAACCGATGCGCAACTGGCGTCCGTCTTCCAGCTGGATGCGGCCCGAGCCCTGGATCTGCAGGAATTGCAGGTTCATCGGGTCGGTCAACCAGGCGATCACCGGCGCCTTGACCCCCTTGGTCTCGATGGTCGCGGCATCGTCGTAGGGTTTCAGCACCCGGCCTTCGAGGCGGCCGCGCAGGCGCTTGCCCTTGAGTTCGGGATAAATGCTGTCGAGGGCGACGATGATCATGTCTTCCGGCACGCCATAGACCGGTACTGACGCGGCCTGGGTCTGGGTCAGGCTGCCCGGATAGACCGGCTCGTAGTATCCGGTGATCAGGCCGTTGCTGCTGCCACTGGCCGAGCGCAGGCCGTAGACGTCCAGGTGCTGCTTGAGAAAGCTGCGGACATCGAGGGCGGTGAGTGGCACATTGGCCGCCGTCGCGCAGGTCGGGCCCCACACCGGGTCGGCTTTCAGCCGGGTGCAGGCGCTGCGCCAGGAACCGAAGCCGGCCAGCAGGTCGTCGTCGGACACAGTGGGCAGGGTTTCCCAACTGGCGCTGGTATAGGTGGCGATAGCGTGAGGCTGGGGTGGCTTGCCGACTTCGCCGCCATTGCATCCGGCCAGCAGGATCGCGGTCGGCAAGGCCCAGGCCAGGTGTCGACGCCACAGCTTGAAACGGGTGTTCATTGGGTACTTCCTTTGTGGCTTGCCTGGGCGCATGGCAACGTCAGGCAATCCATATTGTTAATAGGGCTATTGGTCTTTGCCGGACAGGCGAGGATACTGGCGGCCGTTTCCCGTGACCCGAAGCCACCATGACGCTTAAAAGACTCTCTGTTGTATTGCTGGCCTGCCTGACGTTGTCCGCCTGCGGCGGTGTCGATCCGAACTCCCCGCTGGGTCAGCGCAAGGCGATCTTCAAACAGATGCTCAAGACCGGTGAAGACCTGGGCGGCATGCTCCGTGGGCGTATCCCGTTCGACGGCCCGCGCTTTACCGAAGGCGCGATCAAGCTGGACAACCTGTCCCACGAACCCTGGAAGCACTTCCCGCAGGTCAAGGAACAGGAGCACAGCAGCGCGACTGACGATGTCTGGCAGAAACAGGCACGTTTCCAGGAACTGGCCCGTACCCTCGAGGCGGCCACCGGTGAACTGGTCATCGCCAGCAAGGTCCAGCCGTACAAGGCCAGCAACCTGGGGCCGGCGGTACAGAAAGTCGAAGATGCCTGCAGCGCCTGCCATAAAGAGTTTCGCGATCACTGATCCTGTCGCCTGAGGTGTCTGCGGCGGGCACATCTGCCGCAGCGGCTCGAACTTACTTGTCCAGTTCGTCGAGGGCTTCCTGCAATTCCTTGCGGGACTCGGCCAGCTTGTCCTTGCGCTTGTTGATCTTCTCGGCGTCGCCTTTTTTCATGGCCTTGTCCAGGTCGGTCTGGCGCCGGCTGACTTCGTGCTTGGCGTCCAGCACCTTGTTTTCGCGTTCCTTTTTCAGCGAGGCGTCGGTGCAGTTCGCGGTGGCTTCGCTCAGGGCCTTTTCCAGGCCGGCCTGTTGTTCGCTGTTGCCGTGGGCCTTGGCCTGTTCGAGCTGGGTGCTGATGGCCTGGCGCTTGGCGGCGCAGCCGGTGAGTTCCGGGGCCTGCTCGGCGGCCATCAGGGCTGGGGTTGTCAGGGCGAATGCGGCGAAGAGGGTGAGCGGTGCAAGAAATTTCATAAAGGCTCCATGTGAAAAGATGAATAGCAGGAGTGGGGCGACGGGCTGTTTGAGCCATCTGCGTCCCCGGGGTTCAACGCCGCCGGCTGTAAAAGCCTCAGAAGCCTTCGATTCCGGCGGCACGTAATTCTTCACTCAAGGCCAGGACCTGCGGATCGCGGAAAAAGGCGCTCAACTGAGCGGCGCGTCCCGGGCCGATAGCGCTTTGGGCCTGCCATTGTTCGGTGGTTCTGGCCGCCAGCGCCGCCCAGCCATCTTCGAGCCTGGCGTCGCCGGTCGGTGGCAGCCCAAGGGCTTTGAGCCAGCGATGAAACGGCTGCCGGCGGGCGCTGTGCAGGCTGTTCAGCAAACGCGCGATGCTGCGTTCGCCAAGGCCGGTAATGTTAGCAAGCTCTGCAGGTTCAAGGGTCAACCAATCGACCAAGCCGTTGATCAGTCCGGCGTCCACCAGCTTCTCCCAGGTGCCGGCGCCGACATGGGGCAGGTCCAGCCCGGATTTTCCGCTCAGCCAGGTCAAGCGTGCGAGGAACTGGCTCTCACAGCCGGGCAGGGGGTGCCAGCAACTGAGCGCATGGAAGGCCGAGGCATCCGGAACCTGCAGCGGAACACGCTGGGGCGTGCGCAGTATCACCGCGTTCAGGCGCGGGATGGTCAGGCCGGCGAGGCTGATCGACACCTGGTCGCCAGGGCGGATATCCAGTTTCTGCCAGCGCGGCAGCGAGCCGACGCTGACCCGCCTGATCTGCCGGTCGTCGAGCAGGACCGGCTCCAGTTCGAGCATCGGGGTGATCCGGCCAGTGCGGCCGATCTTGAAGTCGACCTTGCGCACCCTGGCCAGGGCCTGGGCGAACGGGTACTTCCACGCGGCGATCCAGTAGGGCGCCTTGGCCTGCCAGCGTTGCGCCTCTGGACGTCGGCTCTGGCGCAGGACGATGCCATCGCTGGCGAAGGGCAGGGCCGAGCGATACCAGTGCTCTCGCCAGTGCCGGACCTCGGCGAACGTACTGACGCGCTGGCTGTATTCGCTGCTGTGGGTAAACCCCAGGGCCTTGAGGCCGGCCAGGCGCTGCGCCAGGGTGCTCGGGCCTTGGGGCCAGTCCCAGACGAACAGGCCGATCCGGCTGGCTTGCTGAGGGTCCAGTTGGTTGCGCGCCAATAGGCCGGCGACCTGGCCGCGGGCATTCAGGCTGCCGGCCTTGGCCTGTATGTGATCGTTCTGGCGCCAATAGAGCTCGCCCTGTAGCAGCAGGTCCCGCGGTTCGGGCAGGCGTTTGGGGATGGCGCTTATCAGTTGCGCGGGCCCGGTCCAGTCCTGGCCCTGAAGGCCATCCCCGCGGCTGATGGCTTGCTGAAAGCGTCCCTGGCGATAGATCAGGGTCACGGCCACGCCGTCGATCTTGGGCTGTACCCAGACCTCCTCGCGCCCGGCGAGCCACTGGCGTACGGCACTTTCATCGGCCAGTTTCTCCACGCCGGTATGGGGAATGGGGTGCGGGACAGTACCGCGTGCGGTGCGTAGCGGGTTGGCGCGGTCTGCACTGACGGTGGGGAAACAGCTTTGCCAATGTTCGAGCCGGGCGCGGGACTGGTCATAGAGCTCGTCAGTCACCGGCGACAGGCCTTCACGGTGGTAGCTGTCGTCCCAGCGATTGATTTGCTGTTGCAGGGTGGCCGTTTCGGTTTGCGCCTGGGCAGGTGCCCAGTCGGGGCACGGGCTGGCGACGCTTGGCAGGGCGATGGCGCTCAGGAGGATTGCGGCCAATAGCGTG